>CAKSWA010000001.1 GCA_934511165.1 uncultured Oscillospiraceae bacterium
GCACATTTTTTCGCGCCGCTCTTTCGCGCCGGGAAAAACTGTGATAAGATTGACCCGTGAAAAATCATCGGGGAGGAACATTCCATGGGAAGAAGGAAAACCGCACCGCAGCTTGTTGCCGTGATCGGCGGCGGCGCGGGCGGGCTATGCGCGGCGATCGCCGCCGGGCGCGCCGGGGCGGACGTTGTGATTTTTGAACAGGCAAACCGCGTCGGCAAAAAGCTGCTCAAAACCGGCAACGGGCGATGCAATCTCTCCAACATGGAGGTCACGCCGGATGACTATAACCACCCGGACTTCGTCGAACCCACGCTGCGGGAATATTTCTGCGAAGAGCTGCTGGATTTCTTCGGCTCGCTCGGGCTGTGGACGGTCACGGACGAAGAAGGGCGCGTCTACCCGCGCAGCGACACCGCCGCCTCTGTACTGGACGTGCTGCGTCTCGAGTGCGAAAAAATGGAGGTCGGTGAGCGCTGCTCCATGGAGATCACCGGCATTGCGCCGCAGGGGCACGGCTTCTATCTCACCGCCCGCACCGGTGAAACGTTTTTCGTTGACCGCGCGATCGTCGCGACCGGCGGCGGCACAAGCCTTCTCCGTCCGCTCGGCCACAAAATGGTTCCGTTCTCCCCCATTCTCTGCCCGCTCAAAACCGACGCGGAATCCATCCGCGGTCTCACGGGGCTGCGCTGCGCCTGCTGCGCGGAGCTTATCCGCCGCGGGGAGAGCGTGTATGCCGAGGACGGCGAAATTCTTTTCCGCGATTTCGGCGTGAGCGGCATCCTCGCGCTCAATCTCTCGCGGTATGCCCTTCCGGGCGACACGCTCTCGCTTGATCTGATGCCGGAGCTGTCTCTGGACGCACTCACGAAAAAGCTCGCAGTGCAGAAAGCGCTGCGTCAGGACGCCGATCTCTTCACCGGCATTTTCCACCGCCGTCTCGGCGAGGCGATAGCGCGCCGCTCCAAAAGCGGCGAGGTATCCGATCTTGCCCGCATCATCAAAAACTACCGGCTCTCGGTGCTCGGCCTCGGCGACACGCAGCACGCGCAGGTGACGCGCGGCGGCGCAGACATTGCCGAATTCGATCCCGAAACGATGGAGAGCCGCCGCGTGCCGGGGCTCTACGCCGTGGGCGAGGCGCTCGATATTGACGGCGCGTGCGGCGGCTATAATCTGCATTGGGCGTTTGCCTCCGGGCTGCGCGCGGGAAGGAGCGCTGCGCGTGGTTGAAGTTCGTGATGTCCGTCTCGCGCTCGACGGCGATCTCAAAACAGCCTGTGCGAAAAAGCTTCGCGTCCCGGTCTCCGACGTACTGGAGGCAAAGCTCCTTCGCCGCAGCGTGGACGCGCGGCACAGGGATGACGTGCATTTTACCGTGACTGCCGCCGTTTCGCTCCGGCGCGGCGAGGAGAAGTTCCCGCCCTATACGCCGTGGACGCCGCCGCATGTCGAGGTCATAAAAGAAAAGGGCGCTCATCGCCCCGTCGTATGCGGCGCAGGCCCCGCAGGGCTTTTTGCGGCGCTCGCGCTCGCGCGCGCGGGCGCGGAGCCGATATTGCTCGAGCGCGGCAGCGCCGTGGACGAGCGGAAAGCGGATGTGGAGAAATTCTATGAGACCCGCACACTGGACACCGAATCGAACATCCAGTTCGGCGAGGGCGGCGCGGGCGCGTTCTCGGACGGCAAGCTCAACACCGGCACGCACGATAAGCGCGGCAAGCAGGTGCTGCACGATCTTGTCGCCGCCGGAGCGCCGGACGAGATCTTATGGCAGGCCAAGCCGCACATCGGCACCGACCGTCTGCCGGACGCCGTGAAGGGGCTTCGCGAGATGATCCTCGCCCACGGCGGCGAGGTGCGTTTCCGCACGAAGCTCACGGATATCGAGCTCTCCGGCGGGGCGCTTCGCGCGGTGCATCTCGTGCATGGCGGCACGGAGGCGGCCATCGAGGCCGATTCTCTCCTTCTCGCCGCGGGACACAGCGCGCGCGAGCTGTTCGCGCTTTTGAAGGAACGCGGCGCGCAGCTCGAACAAAAGGCGTTTTCCATGGGTGTCCGGTGCGAGCACCCGCAGGAGGTCATCTCCCGCGCGCAGTACGGTGCTTTTGCCTCTCACGCGGCACTCGGCGCGGCCGACTACCGGCTGGCGGTACACCTGCCGGACGGGCGGGGCGTATATACGTTCTGCATGTGTCCGGGCGGATACGTCGTCGGCGCGGCGAGCGAGGAAGGACTTCTCTGCGTGAACGGCATGAGCCCCTTTGCGCGTGACGGGCAAAACGCCAACGCCGCCGTTTTGTGCGAAGTGCGCCCCGCGGACTTCGGCTCCTCCGATCCGCTCGCCGGTGTGGAATTACAGCGGAGGTGGGAGCGCGCCGCGTTCCTCGCCGGAGGCGGCGATTACCGTGCCCCGGCACAATTGCTCGGCGATTTCCTCGCCGGAAAGCCGTCGGAGCGCGCAGGCAGCGTCACGCCGACGTATCCGCTCGGCGTGCGCTTCGGCACGCTGGATGGCTGCCTGCCGGAGTTCGTGCTCGCCGCGCTGCGCGAGGCGTTTCCGCTTTTTGATAAAAAGCTGCACGGGTACGCCATGCCGGACGCAGTGCTCACGGGCGTGGAGACGCGCTCATCCTCGCCGGTGCGCATCGTGCGCGGCGAAACGGGTCAGTCGAACCTTTGCGGAATTTATCCCTGCGGCGAGGGCGCGGGCTATGCCGGCGGCATCCTCTCCGCCGCCGTAGACGGCATCCGCCAGGCGGAAAACTGGCTTTCACAACATATGGAATAAAATAACAAATACCGCCGCGCATACGAGGCTTTCAAAATGCCAAGCTATGCGCGGCGGAACTTTTTCCGGCAGAGCCGGAATCGGCTCTGCTTCAATATAGATGGGCGGGACAGCTTTTGCTGTCCCGCTTTTCAAATCGACATGTCTCACAGAGTTTGCTCCCGTAGGAGCAAATAAAGTCTAAATCATTTTCTCCGGCGACATGCGCGTCGGAGAAAATACCGCTCGGCTCGCAAACGTGCGAGCGCAGCGAGTGCGCTGCCGCGAGCCGCAATTCCCTCAAACAAACCCCTCAACGGAGTGGGGTTTGTTTGAATGTTCAAAATTTAATGCGCTCGGCGATATAGTTCTTCACTTCCGCGATGGGGATGCGGACCTGCTCCATGCTGTCGCGCTCGCGCACCGTGACGCAGCCGTCGGCAGGCGTTTTCTCGTCGCCCACCGTCTGGAAGTCCACGGTGATGCAGTAGGGCGTGCCGATCTCGTCCTCGCGGCGGTAGCGCTTGCCGATGGAACCGGCGTCGTCATAGTCGACCATGAAGTCCTTCTGCAGCTCGTGATAGAGCTCGGTCGCGGTGGGCGCGAGCTTCTTCGAAAGCGGCAGCACCGCGCACTTGAACGGCGCAAGCGCCGGGTGCAGATGCAGGACGGTACGCACGTCGTTCTTCGCCTCGTCCACGATCTCCTCGTCGTAAGCGTCGCAGAGGAATGCGAGCGCCACGCGGTCGCAGCCGAGCGACGGCTCAATGACGTACGGCACATAGTGCTCGTTCGCTTCCTGATCGAAGTACGTAAGATCCTTGCCGGACGCCTCCTGATGGCGCTTGAGATCGTAGTCCGTACGGTCGGCAATGCCCCACAGCTCGCCCCAGTCGGTGAACGGGAAAGCGTATTCGATGTCGGTCGTCGCGCGGGAGTAGAACGCGAGCTCTGCCGGCTCATGGTCGCGCAGGCGCAGATGCTCTTCCTTGATGCCGAGGCTCAGCAGCCAGTTTTTGCAGTAGTCTTTCCAGTAGGCAAACCACTCCAGATCGGTTCCGGGCTTGCAGAAGAATTCGCACTCCATCTGCTCAAACTCGCGCGTGCGGAACGTGAAGTTGCCCGGGGTGATCTCGTTGCGGAACGCCTTGCCAACCTGGCAGACGCCGAACGGGAGCTTCCGGCGCGTCGTGCGCTGGATGTTCGAGAAGTTGACGAAAATGCCCTGCGCGGTCTCCGGGCGGAGATAGCAGGTCGAGGAGGAGTCCTCGGTAACGCCGATGGCGGTTTTGAACATGAGGTTGAACTTGCGGATGGGCGTAAAGTTGTGCTTGCCGCACACGGGGCAGACGATGTCCTCGTGCTCGGCGATAAAAGCGTCCATCTCCTCAAAGGTCATGGCGTCCACGTTGACCTCGTGGTGCTCCTCGCCGATGAGCTTGTCGGCGCGGTGACGCGCACGGCAGGACTTGCAGTCGAGCAGAGGGTCGGAAAAGCTCGAAACGTGGCCGGTCGTGACCCACGTCTGCGGGTTCATGATGATGGCGGCGTCGAGACCGACGTTATAGGGGCTCTCCTGCACGAACTTCTTGAGCCACGCCTTCTTGACGTTGTTCTTGAACTCCACGCCGAGCGGACCGTAGTCCCAGGAGTTGGCAAGGCCGCCGTAAATTTCGCTTCCAGCGTAGACAAAGCCGCGGTTCTTGCAGAACGCTACGATCTTGTCCATGGTTTTCTCGTTATGATCCATATTTCTTTCCTTTCTCCCGCGGCCGGCTGCCGCAGGATAAAAATTATAGCCCAGATAGTGTACCACGCCGCGGCGCGATACACAAGCCGCGGTGCGGATTTTTTATCGGATGTACCGGTCGTTGCGCGAAACGATCTTCACGCGGCGGCTCGCCGCGAGGAACACGACGACGATGAACACGATGAAGATGAGACCGCTGTAGTCAAAGTCGAGCGAGGCGAGGAAATCGTACATGCCGTGGGTCAGAACCGGCAGCCACAGCGCCCGGCGGCGGCAGACGCGCTCGCCGATAAAGTCGCCCTCGTTGGCATAGCGCCGCGCCGCGCCGTACCAGATGCCCATGAAAACGCCGAAGCAGGCGTGCCCCGGCACTGCCGTCACGGCGCGCACCAGCGCCGTTCCGAAGCCGTACATGGCAACATACCCGATATTCTCCCAGAGCGCAAAGCCGAGCGAGACAAACACCGCGTACACCACGCCGTCAAACTGGCAGTTGAAGTTCGGGCTGCGCCATGTGCGCCAGCGGAGCAGCAGCAGCTTGAAGCCTTCCTCCGAGAGCGCCACAACGATGAAGTTCGAAAGGAGCAGATAGCCGAGATCGGTCTCGTCGAAGAACGCGAGCAGGATGCCGTCGCCGATCGTCTCGGTCACAATGGCGAGCGCCGTGGCAAGCACGCCGAAAACGAGCAGCGAGATCAAAAGTCCCGCCGGTTCCTTTTCCAGCCGGTCGGCGCGGTAGACCTGGATCATCAAAATTACCGTCGGGATCACCGCCGCGGCGATCAGAATGGGATCCATTTCGCTTATGGTAGAGAGCATAGCGCTTCCCCCTCTTATCTCTTTTTTCATTTTTATAGCATACGCCGCGGCGGATTGCAAGGCGGTCGGTGTTAGTGCTATAATAAAATGTATTTTATTTTATCTGAAGGAGGGAGCGCCATGCTGCGGCTGATTCTGGGGCGTGCCGGAACGGGCAAAACCGCGCTTTTGTTCTCCGAAATCGCGGCGCGCTGCGCCAGCAAGCAATCCGGCAGCTTTCTCATCGTGCCGGAGCAGTACAGCCACGAGGCCGAGCGCGAGCTTGCGCGGCGCTGCGGTGACACGGCGAGTCTCTATGCCGAAGTGCTCTCATTCTCGCGGCTCGCCCACCGCGTGGCCATCGGCTGCGGCGGCAGCGCGCGCGTATATATCGATAAACCCGGACGGTTTTTGCAGCTCTCGCTTGCGCTCGAGCAGATGGGCGGCGCGCTCTCCGTTTACGGCGGAAGCGCCCGCTCGCCGGAGCAGATAGCGCAGCTTCTCTCGGCGCTCGACGAGCTGCGCTTCGGCTGCGCCGCGCCGGACACGCTGCGGAAAGCCGCCGGAAGCTCCACCGCCGCGCTCTCGGACAAGCTGCGCGATCTCGCGCTTTTGCAGGAGGCGCTCGACGCGCTCTCCGCACAGTCCGGCGCCGACCCCGCCGGGCGGCTCGACGTGCTCGCCGCGCAGCTTCCCGGCTGCACATGGCTTCGCGGCGCAAAGTTTTATATTGACGGCTTCACGGACTTCACCGCGCAGGAGCGGCGCGTTGTACGCGCGCTTCTGCCGTTCGCGGATGTGACGGTCTGCCTTACGTGCGACGATCCCGTGTCCGGCAGCGAGGTATTCTCCCTCGCCCGCCGCACGGCGCGCGCGCTGCGCGACGCTGCGGCCGAGGACGGCGTGGATACGAAGATCCTCTCCGTGCCGCACGCGGAGACGCGCGCCCCGCTCGCTTTTTTGGAGGAAAACCTCTTCGGCTGGACGGAGGAAGCGCGCGACGCCGCCGGAAGCATCCGGCTCGTGCGTGCTTCGGGCATCGCGGCGGAGTGCGAGCTTGCCGCGGCGGAAATGCGGCGGCTCGTGCGCGAAACGCCCTGCCGCTGGCGCGACATCGCCGTCGCGGTGCGCGGCTTTGAGGATTACCGCGCGCCGCTCGAAGAGGCGTGCCGCCGTGCGGGGGTGCCGCTCTATACGAGTGCGCGCACCGACATTTTCACCCGCCCGCTCCCGGCGCTTGTCGCCGCGGCGTTCGATATTATCTCGGACGGCTGGAGCTACGAGAGTGTATTTACCTATCTCAAAACCGGTCTCACCGGCATATCCCGCGCCGAGTGCGATGCGCTCGAAAACTATGTTCTTCTCTGGTCGCTGCGCGGCACGGCCTGGACGCGCGAAGAGCCCTGGCGGCAGCACCCGGACGGCTTCGGCGGAAAACCGACGCCGGAGAGCGATGCGCTGCTCGAAAAGCTGGACGCACTGCGCCGGAATGTGGCCGCGCCGCTCGCGGCGTTCGAGCGCCGCGGAAAAGAGGCGACCGACGCGCGCAGCCAATGCGCTGCGCTCGCCGCCTTTTGGGAGGACATTTCCCTGCCGGAGCATTTGGAGGAGCGCTCTCTCTCGCTGGAAGAGGCCGGGGAGCTGCAGACCGCAGCGGAATACCGCCAGCTTTGGGAGCTGATGGTCTCGGCGCTGGAGCAATGCGAGGCGATACTCGGCGATATGCCGCTCTCGCAGGAGGATTTCGGGCGGCTTTTCCGCCGGATGCTCTCGCAGTACGATGTCGGCACGATTCCCGTAGCGCTCGACCGCGTGACCGCCGGAGATTTCGACCGCATGCGGCGGCGCAGCATCCGCCATCTGCTCGTGCTGGGTGCGTCCGACGAGCGCCTCCCGCGCGTTTCGGACACCCCCGGCGTATTCACCGACACCGAGCGCGAGGAGCTTCGCGCGCTGGATATTGAGCTCTCCGGCGGGGACGACGAGCTCGACCGCGAGTTCAACCTTATTTATAATGTTCTCTCGCTGCCCGCGGAGAGCTTATACGTAAGCCGCAGCGCATTCTCCCCCGACGGGAGCGAGACGCGGGCATCCTTCGTCGTTGACCGGATCGCCCTGCTCTTTTCTCTCCGCGAGGAGAGCGGTGACATGCGCGCTGCCCGCGCGCAGTCTCTCTCCGGGGCGCTGGAGCTTGCCTGCGCCGGGGATACCGCCGCACGGGACTATTTCGCCCGCCGCGGCGAGAGCGAGCGCATCGCCGCCGTGGAAAAGGCGGCGGAAGAGGTGCGCGGCGCGCTCTCGCGCGAGAGCGTGGCGGCGCTGTATGGGCGGGAGATGCATCTCACCGCTTCGCGCATCGATAACTTTGCCTTCTGCCGGTTCCAGTACTTTCTGCGCTACGGTCTGCGCGCCAAACCGCGCCAGAGCGCGCAGTTCAACCCGCCGGAGCTTGGTACATTCCTGCACTATCTTCTCGAACACGTTGCGCGCGACGTATCCGAGCGCGGCGGCTTTGCCGCCGTGGACGACGCCGCCGTATCATCGCTCACGGAAAAGTATGTCCGCGAACACGTCCATACGGAGCTCGAGGATTTCCGTGAAAAGAGCCCCCGGTTCGTATATCTCTTCCGCCGTCTGACGGAAACAGCGCGGCGCGTTGTGCTCGACACGGCGCGGGAGCTGCGAAAATCCGACTTCCGTCCGCTCGACTTTGAGCTCAATTTCTCCGACGATAAGGACATGCCGCCGGTGTCGCTCGGAAGCGGTGATGGCTCGCTCGTGCTCAACGGCGTCGCCGACCGCGTGGACGGCTGGGAGCACGACGGAAAGCTCTATCTGCGCGTTGTGGATTATAAATCCGGTGTGAAAAGCTTTTCGCTCACCGATGTCTGGTATGGCATGGGCTTACAGATGCTTCTTTATCTCTTCACGCTGGAGAAAAACGGCGCGGCACGCTACGGGAAGGAGATCGTCCCGTCCGGCGTGCTGTACGTTCCCGCGCGGGACGTGCTCGTCTCCGCGCCGGAGCGGCTCTCGGACGAGGACATCGTAAAGGAAAAGGCCAAGCGCCTGCGCCGCAGCGGACTGCTGCTCGCCGAGGACGATGTTCTCCACGCCATGGAGCACGGCGATACGCCGCAGTATCTCCCCGTTTCTCTCAACCGCGCCGGGGAGTACACCGGCGACGCGCTCGCCTCCGCTGCACAGCTTGGGGAGCTATCGCAATTCCTTGAAAAGACGCTCACGGACATGGCACGCGAGCTGCACCGCGGCAGCATTGCCGCCGATCCGTGGTTCAAAACTGAGCAGGACAACGCCTGCCGTACCTGTGATTTTTACGACGCCTGCCGCTTCAGCGAAAAGACGGACGGCTGGCGGTTCAAAACATCGCTCAAAGCGCCCGAATTCTGGGCGCGGCTCGAAAAGGGAGAGGAGGATCCGCCGTGCCGCTGACACCGTATCAGGAGCTCGCCGCCGAAAGCCGCGGCGGAGCGCGGCTCGTCTCCGCCGCCGCCGGTTCAGGCAAAACGAAGGTTCTCGTCGAGCGGCTCATGCGCTATGTAGACCGCGGCGCGAACATCGACGATTTTCTCGTCATCACCTACACCCGCGCCGCCGCCGGAGAGCTGCGCAGCCGCATTCTCTCCGCGCTCGGCGAGCGCATCGCGCAGGATCCCATGAACCGCCGTCTCCGGCGGCAGACGGAGCTCTGCTGCCGTGCCTCCATCGGCACAATCGACAGCCTGTGCGGCCGGTTTCTGCGGGAGAACACGCATCTCGCCGGCATCTCGCCGGACTACCGCGTGATCGAGCCGGATCGCGCCGGGGAAGTGCGCGCGAACGTCCTCGACCGGCTGCTGGAAAAGCTCTACGACCGGCTCGACGACGATCCCGGTGCAAAAGCGCTCGTGGATTCCTTCGGCGCCGGGCGGAACGACGATAAGCTCGCCGCGCTCATCCTCCGGCTGCACGATGCCGTGCAGAGCCATCCCGATCCCGCCGCGTGGCTGGACAGCCAGCGTTCCTCGCTTGCCGTGCCGGAGGGGGCGGACGCCGGGGAGACCGTGTGGGGGCGGTATCTGCTCTCACGCACGGCACAGCAGGCGGAGTATTGGGCATCGCGCATGGACGCGCTGCGCGCCGCTCTCGCGCAGCCGGGGCGCGAGGCGCTTGCGAAAGCTTACGCCGACAGTCTTGATGTCACCGCCGAAGGGCTGCGGAATATGGCGCGCGCTGCCGCGATCGGCTGGGAAGCCGCAAGGAGCGCCTGCACGGTCGAGTTCCCGCGCATCGGCGTGTACAAGGGCGAAGACCCGCTCGCACAGAGCGTCAAAGCCGCGCGCGCAGACTGCAAAAAGGCGTGTGACAAATGGAAGCATACGTTTGCCGACAGTTCCGATACGCTGCTGCACGAGCTCGCAGAAACGGCCACCGCCATTGACGCGCTGCTCTCGCTCACGCTCGAGCTCGACCGCGCCTACGCCGCCGAGAAGCGGCGGCAGGGGCTGTGCGATTTTTCCGATCAGGAGCACATGATGCTGCGCTTGCTGGAGGACGGCTCGAACGGTCTCGCCGCGTCGCTCTCTGCGCGCTATACCGAGGTGCTTGTGGACGAATATCAGGACGTGAACGCCTGTCAGGACGCTTTGTTTCAGCGGCTCTCCGAGGGCGGCCGCAAGCTCTTCATGGTCGGGGACGTGAAGCAGTCGATTTACCGTTTCCGTCTCGCCGATCCTTCGATCTTTCTCGAAAAATACGAAAGCTGGGACGATCTTACACCGGAGTCATCCCCGGAGAAGCCGGGGCGCATCCTGCTGCGAGAGAATTTCCGCTCGCGCCGCGAGGTGCTCGACGGGGCAAACCATGTATTTCGGAACATCATGTCCCGTTCGCTCGGCGAGCTCTGCTATGACGATGCCGCGGCGCTGCGCCCCGGGCGGGAGCTGCCGCCGGGCGGCGGCGCGCCGGCGGAGCTTGTGATCTTAACGCCGCCGGACGCCGGCGGCGAGGAAGACCGCCCAGACAAAACCGTTCTGGAGGCGGAGTACATTGCCGCGCGCATCCGCCGGATGGTAGACACCCGTACCCCCGTCACAGAGGGCGAGGGGCTGCGCCCCTGCGCCTACGGCGACTTCGCCATTTTGATGCGCTCCTATAAAACCGCCGCGCCGCGCTACCGTGCCGCGCTTGCCGCGCAGGGCATTCCCTCCGTATCGCAGCAGGGCGGCGGATTTTACCGCTCCACGGAGATCACGGCGCTTTTGTCCCTGCTCGCCGTGATCGATAACCCGCGGCAGGATGTGCCGCTCATCGCCGTGCTGCGCTCGCCGCTCTTCGGTTTTACAGCGGATGAGCTCTCCGCCATCCGCGCCGCGGACAAGGCTGCCGATTTCTATACCGCGCTCTGCCGCCGCGCAGAGACGAACGAAAAGTGCGCCGCCTTTCTCGCGTCGATCGAGAGCTACCGCGCTCTTGCGCCCGATTTCTCCGTGGAGGCGCTGCTCGCGCGCATCTGCGACGATACCTCGCTCTTTGCTCTGCTCGCCGCCATGCCGGACGGCGCGGCGCGGCGCGAAAATGTCCACCAGCTCTCGGATTTCGCCCGCCAGTTTGAACAGGAGGGCTACCGGGGTCTGTTCCGGTTTGTGCGCTGGATGAAGCAGCTGGAAGAGCGCGGCGACGAGCCGCGCACCGGTTCGATAGAAAGCCGCGACGCTGTGCAGATCATCAGCATTCACCACTCCAAGGGGCTCGAATATCCGATCGTGTTTCTCGCCGGGACAAGCCGCCGCTTCAACAAGATTGACTCCGCTGCCACAGTCCTCGTCCACCCGAAGCTCGGCGTAGGCGGCAAGGTTGTGGACACAAAGCGCGGCGTCGTCTACCCCTCGCTCGCGTGGCGGGCGATCTCGGCAAAGCTCGAAGAGGAAACGCTTTCGGAGGAAATGCGCGTATTGTATGTCGCCATGACACGCCCAAAGGATCGTCTCATCACCACCGCGCTCTGGCCGGACGCCGAAAAGACGCTCGCAAAGCTCCGTGAAGGTCTCACCGCGCCCATCGCGCCGCAGCTTCTTTCCACGGACGCCTCGCCCTCGCATTGGCTTGCGCGCGCAGCGCTTCTGCCGGATAGCCCCATCACGCTGCAAACCGTCCGCGCCGGGGAGGACGCCGTGCCGGACACGGAAACTGCGGAAGAGACCGCCGCGCCGGACGCGGAGCCGGGCACCGCGCTGGAGAGCGCACTCGACTGGGAGTACCCGTACCGCTGGGCGCAGGAGCTGCCGTCGAAGATCACCGCAAGCGCACTCGAAGGTACCGACGCCGACCCGGACGCGCAGAGCATCGCACCGAAGGCGCAGCGCCGCCGGGTCTTCCGCCGCCCGGTTTTCGGCGTGAAGGACGCCCCCCTCACCGGCACGGCACGCGGCATCGCCGTGCACACGGTGCTGCAATTCATCGACTATTCCCGTGTTTCCACGCCGGAGCAGGTGCGCGGCGAGATCGAGCGGCTGAAAAACGCCGAACACATCACCCCCGCACAGGCCGCCGCGGTGGAGCCGGAGCGCATCTGCGTGCTGTTCGCCTCCCCCATCGGACAGAGAATCCTGCACGCGGACGAGGTCTGGCGCGAGCTGCGGTTTTCGCTGCTCACCGGCGCGGAGACCGTGTTCGACGCGCCGCCGGGCGAGGACGTTCTCCTGCAGGGCGTCGCCGACTGCTGCATCCGCGAGGGTGAAATGCTCACCGTGGTGGACTATAAGACCGATTACGTGACGGCGGAAACGCTCGCAGAGCGCGCCGCAGAGTATGCTCCGCAGCTCCGCGCCTACGCCGCCGCGCTCTCGCGGCTGCTCGAAATGCCGGTACAGGAGGGCGTTTTGTTCTTCCTTCGCACCGGGCAGAGCGTTTCCATCGACTGCCGCGAGAAAAAATAAAAGGAAATCCAAGAAAACTTGCCGATTCCGCTTGACATTCGCCGGAAATTGGGTATAATAACCCTTGCGTTTGCGATATAGCGGGATTGTGTAAAGGTAGCACAGCGGACTCTGACTCCGTATGTGAGGGTTCGAATCCTTCTCCCGCTGCCAGCGAAAAACCCTGTAATCTCAATGGTTACAGGGTTTTTGTTTTGCCCAAAATGGGCTATTTTCCCTTATTTTTTCCCTTACCAGCTTTTTATAACGCAAAAGGACGAGGTTTACCCCCGTCCTTTTTTCATGCCCTTATGAACGCCTGCATGCATCACGCTCCCATCTTGGCCGTATGCTCCTTTCGGCGGTTGTGCACCGCCCGCAGATAGAGATAAGCTTGGGTGAACTATGAGTTCCATGACATCCCGGAAGCTTTGCATTACAATGATGTCAGAAAACACAGGGAAAGACAGAGGTGAACGCACAATGAATCTGAAAGAAGCATTCCGTTATCAGAATAAGATTCAGTCCTTTATGGGCGAGGCACAGAGTATTCTCGACCGTGACTCCAATGTCACAAAAGTCGAGAACACCTACCTGCGCCACAAGGTCATGGCCGAAGCGGAGGACGAAACCGTTCGTTCCGTACCGGATACAGAGTATTACGAGCAGATCACAGACATCGCCCGTTTCCTCCTGCACCTGCTGGACGAGAAGGAAAAGCTGTTCGCTGCCATCCGCAAGGCGAAGGACGGGCTGGACATCGACATGGACAGCGAGGTCAGCCTGAACACCGTGCGCCAGAGCGTTGCCCGCACCTTCAAGCGGATGAACGATCTGCGCAGCTCTGAACAGACAATCGCAGGCGGCGGCACCGGCTACCGTTTTAACGCCGAGGGAAATCAAATTGCCTACCGCTGCGATGTGAAGCGCGTGACCACAATCAACTATGATCGAAAGGTCATTCGTTCTGCTCTCGGCAAACTCAATCAGAGGGCAGATGAAACTTCTGCCAAAATTGATCTGTCCCTTGTCACCTCCAAGGTGGAATACACGCCGCCCTTCGATGTGAATTCCAGCTTTGCTGAGGCATTTGAGGCATACACGGAAAGCACCGGGACTTAAAGCCCCGGCGCAGACCGGCTATTTTGGGTGCGGCAAGATAAAGAGAATGCGGATACCGGTTCAGGTGCAGATGAACTATAACGCTGCACAATTCCGAAAGGAAACAACTGGATTGGCTCACCCTACGAGTCTTCACATAAGAGATAGAAAAGTGACCGGCAATTCTGCCATCGTCAAACATTCTTTCGTCAAAGCCGTTTTCCCGTTAAGACTTTCGTTCCCGCTTCCAAACGGACATCTCCATGGTAAGGTAAGCAATCGACGCTCGCCGATGACGAGACGAACAGAACAGCAAAAGGATATTCCTTCCCGCACGCATCACTGGCTGCGAAACATATCACGCCGCCGGCAACGCAGGCGGGGCAAATGGTTGAAGCTGCATCAAACCCTTGCCGCGTCCAAAATAGCCGGGTAAAAAAAGACTGGAGCAGCAGGACTCCGCCTGCTGCTCACCAACGATATGAAGTTTTACCGTAGTGGGAATCAGGATTTGATCCATCGGAATCTCAAAGAGATATCCCAGCGCATACAGATTATCCACCGTAGGAAGGCTTTCGCCCTTCTGCCATTTGTAAATCGCCCGAGGCTCCTCAAAGCCGAAGTAGCTTTGCAGATCCCGAACGGTCAGGCCGCGCTCCATGCGCAGACGCCGGATGTTGTTCCCCGTGGCGACAGGGTCAATCACAGGGTATGCTTTCATGCTCATTGGGGTCGCCTCCTTTAAAAGAGTAGTATTGCAGAATACCAGAGAAGGAAGAAAAAGGCAAGACCCAATTTTAAAAAGGAGCTGTGACAAAATGAACTTCACGCCGATGGCAAAGCGAAGCAAGCGCAACCAGCGGAAATACTATGCATCAAAACGCAGCTCCTGGAACGGTCTTTCCCCGGTCACCCGTGTCGTGCAGAGCAGGAAAGTCTATGACCGAAACCGTATCAAACGAGAGAATCGCCGCTCTTTCGGCGAATGAATTTTCCGAGGTGCGCCAAAGAAGCAAAGACCGCCGCAGGCTGCGTCGATTCCGAGAGGTTCAAAAAAGTGACAGACTACTGCGGATCATCAACTATGGCGGCTATGCACCGCACCGCGGATATGTCGATTGGGGCTTTGACGGCCAAACACTGCTGCATTCCGGCAAGTACATCAAGTATCCCAAAAACAGCAACCGTCAGAGATGGATCAAGCGGGAAACCGGCCGGAGATGCCGCAATTGCCGGAGCGTTCGTGAGAAAGGCAACTTTTACCGCCGTCTGCTTGATTACTGGTGGACGCTGTATTAGAAAAGTGCCCGCTCTCATGCTTGACATGGCACGGAGCGGGCGATATAATGAATATATAAAAAGGGGCGCTGCGACAAGCGGTTAGCTCTTCAAGGTTTGACTTTCAGCATAGCTAAAAGCCGTCACTTGGCAGAGTGGCGGCTTTTGCCTTTTACGGTTATCGTGATCGTGTATGTAAATACATGAAAAGTAATCGTAATAGGCATACGCTCCACCCCCTTTCGGGATGGTGTAGCTAACCGCCTGCCGTTTTGTGCAGCGCCCTTAGTGCCTCCGTAGAAGCACCACAGATATAATAACATGTCTTGCGACAGACTGCAAAGTTTTTCGCGCATTTTGTTACGATAGCCAAGTCCCGAAGCCAAAACAAGCGCAAAAAGACATGCAAAAAGTTTTCCCATTCGCCCTGTGTCGAAAAATGTCGAACGAATTTACGGCATTTTTATGGGCGTTTTGTTGAAAATACGCGGTTTTCGTGCTAAATTTTACACGTATTGGATCAGCAGAAGAAAAAATCGATATGGAGGCGATACTATGAAACTTCGAGTGCTGATCGCCGACCCAAACCGGGAGTTCCAGCAGATGATGGCCGCGCTGCTTTCACGGGAGAGAGACATGGAAGCGGCGGATGTTTCATCCGACGGACTGGAAACCCTCGCAAAAGTCAAGACGCTGCGGCCGGATGTGGTGCTGCTTGACCTTGTGCAGCCGCGGCTCGACGGGCTGGGTGTGCTGCGCCGTCTTGCGGCGCAGGAGAACGCGCCGCCGGTGCTTGTGCTCACCGGGTTTGTAAATTCCCACGTCATTGCCGAATGCTCCGAGCTCGGCGCGGCATACTTTATGCCGAAGCCGTGCGACACCGGGGAGCTTATCCAGAGACTGCGGAAATGCACGGAAACGAAAAAGAAGCCTCCGGACGGGCAAACCAGCCTCGCCCGGACGGAGATGAAATATATGAACTATCCGCTGGAGAGTGCCGTTACGGAGCTCATCCATGAGATCGGCGTCCCGGCACACATCAAGGGTTATCAATATCTGCGTGAAGCGATTCTCTTTACGCTCCGCAGCGCGGATGCTTCCGCCGGGATCACGAAGGTCCTCTACCCCGAAGTCGCGAAGCGGTTCTCCACGACACCCACCTGCGTGGAACGTGCGATGCGGCGGGCGATCGAGGTGGCATGGGATCGCGGGGACGAAGAGATACGGCAGAAGATTTTCCGCGGCACCGTCTCCGCGAACAAGGGAAAGCCCACGAACAGCGAGTTCATCGCCATGATTGCCGAGCACATCTCCCGGCAGATTCTTCTTTGAAGTCGGAAGCGTCTCCTTCTCTCCCCTTCGCCGTTTTGGGATAAGGGATAATTTGATTAAAATGGATTTCGCCCGCAGACAATGTCTGCGAGCGAAATTTTTTCTTCGTCTGCCGGTTTTACGGCTCCCCGAAGGTCGTCCAGTCCAGCTGTGATTTGTCCAGCGGATACTCCTTCAGCGTATAAGCGTTGCCGGGGCAGTAACCTGATAGAGCAGCGTATACTCCACGCCCTCCGGAATGGCGTATACAGCGTTCTGGTCGTCAAATACGTTGGGGTAATGCTGTCCGGGGGAGGTGTGGGCTATCACCAGCCAGGCATACGCCGCCTCCGCGGTGAGCTGCGCGGCGAGCTGCGCCGCTTCCTGCTCTTCCCGCGCCGTCTTCGCTTCTTCCGCAACAGGCGCGAGGACTTCTCCCCGAACCAGCGTCTGGTTTACCTCTTCGACCTCCGACGCCGTCAGCTTTGTCACCGTTTTTTCGAAAAGTGCGCTGTCACCGGACGACAGCAGTTATTTTCCGGGGCTACGTGAGCACCGGTAGTGCAAGAAGCCGTTCTCCTGCCGGACAAACACAAACCCAACCTTTTCGAGCACGCGCTGGCTGCGCGTGTTCTTTTCTATTGCCCGCGCGGTCACGGCATTTAGCCCCAGCTCCTCAAAGGCATAAGCGAGCAGCTGTCTCTCCGCGCACGTGCCGATGCCCCGGTTTTTTACGGCGTCGTTTTGCAGATGTATGGAGAGCTCGCCTTCCCTTCTCTCCCAGTCAATATGCTTCACTCCGATCTCGCCGACCGGACGGCCGTCGAGCAGGATGAGGAAATGCCGCCGGTCGGGTGCGCTGTAGCGTTCGAACCGTTTTCGCGTTTCCTCTGGGGAATAATGATACTCCGAAAAGAGGCTCATATCCGCAAACGTGGCCGGGTCACGCTGAAAGTCCCGGTCAAGCTCGTTCATCCCCTCAAGCGTGATCTTTTGCAGTTTGATGTCCATATTCCGTCGCTCTCCCTTCCGGCGCAAATGTCAGCCCCCACGCGAGCCACAAAAGCGGCGCGCTCACAACGAGACCAAGCGCAAAAAATGCCTGCATCCAGTACGCCGCCGTGCCCCAGAGCCACGCGGCGGCCGCCCCCGGCTTTCTCGGGCGGAAAAAGGTGACTCCCATCATCCCGAGATAGAGTGCAAGCCCCGGCCAGCCGAGGTTGAGCGCGTAGCCGAGATACTCATTGTGCGCGTTTGTGACATAAGTGCCGAGCGTCCGCCCGGTCTCCGGCACAAAGCGCGTAAACTCGATGTGCAGCCGCGCGGCCGCCGTGCCCGGCCCGCCGCCGAACAGGGGACGCTGCGCGGTGAGCGCGCAGACCTCGCGCCAGATCTCCACGCGGTGAGAGCCGAACGAGGCGTCCGCCTCGCCGTGGAGCAGCCGCGACGCTTCAAACAGCGTCTCGCTCTGCCCCGGATAAAAGTAGATTGCCAGCAGCGTGGCCAGCGCCAAAGCGCCCTCCGCCGCCAGAATGTATTTCCGCCGCCGTCCGTGCGTTATCTTCGGCAGCAGCAGCGCGCACGAGCCGAAAAGCGCCACCCACGCGGACGAGCACTCGCTCCGATACAAAACACAGAGCGCCATCGCCGCCGGGAGAAGCAAAAGGAAATCGTACCCGCGCTTTCGAATTGCCGTATACACGAGCACCGGCACCGCGAGCGAGAGCACCGAGCCAAGAATCAGGGTATTCCCCACCGTGCCGAGATACATGCCGGAATAGAGTGTCCCCGCATCGGCAAAGCGCCAGCCGTTCGGGTATAACCCAAACGGATTTCCGCCCGCGATCTGCCAGAGCGCCACGGCGCAGCAGAGAAACACGCTCGCACCGAACACGCGGACATAGAGCGCCCTCCGCCGTCCCCAGCGCGCGACGCCGAGCGCCGTGAGCGCATAGAGAAACTGCGTGAGAAAGCCGTCATACCGTCCCGCGCCGAGAAGCGTCTTCTCCCGCCACGGGCTGACCGCCACAGAAATGAGATTCCAGACGAGGAACGCGCACGTAAGATAAAAGAACGCTCCCGGCTTTTTCGCAAAAAGGCACGCGCCGGTGCAGAGGCAGAGCAAAAGGCCAAGAGCCCAAACCGCCGTCATGCCCGTATAAAGCCAGAACTTTGCCGCCGTGAGATTTGCGTAGCCGTGAAAGCCCGTAAAAAGCGGAAAGAGTGTGAGCAGGCCGAGTATGTATTTGTCCGTGAGCCATTCGCAGCGCGTTTTGGCTTTGGTCATGCTTCGTTCCTCCATGGGATGCACTCCCTCAGTCAGCAGCTTTGCCGCTGACAGCTCCCTCATGGAGGGAGCCGGTTTTAAAAAGTATACCCCATCCCCCGTGGGAAAGCAACTTGCCGCGTGCGCCTTCGCATGGTAGAATGCACCCGAGAGGAAGGTGCGCCCCATGATTTTTGATACCCACGCCCACTATGACGACAAAAAATTCGACGCCGACCGGCGGGACATCCTTTCCGCGATGCCGGAGAAGGGCGTTTCGCTCATCATCGATCCCGGCTGCGACGGCGAGAGTTCCCGCGCGGCGTGCGCGCTCGCACAGGAATACCCGTTCGTCTACGCCGCCGTGGGCTGGCACCCGGAGGAGTGGCAGAGCTGGAACGGTGAGAGCATGGCGCTGCTGCGCTCGCTCTGCGCGCAGCCAAAGGTCGTCGCCATCGGGGAGATCGGGCTGGATTATTACTGGGACACCGAGCACAAGGCGCTGCAGAAAGAAATGTTTGAGTGGCAGCTTTCGCTCGCCATCGAGCGCAATCTGCCCGTGATCGTGCACGACCGCGAAGCGCACGGCGACTCGCTCGAAATTGTGATGAATTATCCCGAAGCCCGCGGCGTGTTCCATTGCTTTTCCGGCAGCGCGGAGATGGCAAAGGAGCTCGTCCGCCGCGGCTGGTATCTCGGCTTTGACGGCCCCGTTACCTATAAAAATAACAAAAAGGCTGCCGAGGTGCTCGCCGCAACGCCGCTCGAGCGCATTCTCGTGGAGACGGACAGTCCGTACATGGCGCCGGAACCCTGCCGCGGGAAGCGGAACGACTCATCGCTGCTCGTATACGTGCTCGAAAAGATCGCCGCGGTCAAGGGTGTAAAGGCGGAGGAAATGACGTGCATCACGCGCGAAAACGGCTGCCGTCTGTTCGGCATCGATGCATAAAACTTTATGCGCTGGCACCGCACCACAAAAATGCGCAAAAAACTGAACAGCACCCCATATGTTAGACAAGTATGATAAAATACTTGTACCAAGGAATGGGGTGTTTTTCTATGCCAAAAGGCGTACCGAACAAACGATACACACCGGAATTCAAGAAACTGGTCGTGGAAACCATGCATCAGGAGCAACTGAACTATCATGAAATATGCCGACGATTTGATGTTAACAGCAGAGACCAGATCATGGGAACGGATCTATTTAACAGAAGGTCCGGAAGGGTTAGCCATCGAACGGCGCGGGCGCGGCAGCAAGGGACGTCCGCCAAAGCAACTGCCGAAGGAGGTAGAAGAAGACCTGTTGGCTGAGATCCAGCGGCTGCGCGCGGAGAATGAATACCTAAAAAACTTGCAAGCCTTGGTTTTGGAAGACGAGCGACGCCAGCGCAAAAAACACTGGTAGTTCAGAAGCTGAGGCAAAGACATTCCCTGGAGATCCTTCTCTCAATCGCTCAACTGTCCCGCGCAACCTTCTACTATCATCTGAAACGAATGAATTGCGCAGATAAATACAAATCTGTCAAAGAAGAAATTACAGCAATATACCATGAAAATAAGGGAAGATACGGCTATCGCCGGGTTGCGGCAGAGCTGCGCAACCGCAATTTTCCCTTAAATCATAAAACCGTGCAGCGGCTTATGGAGGAGTTGGGACTGGTCTGCCATGTCAGAATGAAGAAGTATCGTTCTTATAAGGGAGAAGTAGGTAAAATTGCTCCAAATCTGCTGAATCGGGACTTTCACGCGGATAAACCGAATCAAAAATGGGTTACGGATGTGACAGAGTTCAGTTTGTTCGGAGAGAAGCTTTATTTGTCTCCCATTCTGGGTCTGCACAGCAGTGATCTGGTCAGCTATACCATCTCTGACCGCCCGGTACTGAGCATGGTGACGAACATGCTGGACAGGGCTTTTGAGAAGATTCCGGATGGCACGAACCTCATTCTCCACGCTGACCAGGGCTGGCAATACCAACACAAACAGTATCAACGGATGCTCCGGGAGAAGGGTATCCGGCAGAGTATGAGCCGAAAGGGAAACTGTCTGGACAATGCCGTGATGGAAAACTTCTTGGGTTTGCTTAAAAGTGAACTGCTGTATCTGCAAGAATTCCGATCCATGGAACACTTCAAACACGAACTCATGGAATATCTGGATTACTACAACAACCGCAGAATTAAAGCAAGACTAAAGGGCCTGCCGCCTGCTCTTCACAGACAGCAAGCCCTTTCGGTTGCTTGAATAATTTTTCTTCCTATTTTTTTCTAACTTTTTGGGGGCACTTCACGCTTGGCTGCTCGCCGGGAAAACTTTATATTTTTTACTGTCCTCTTAACGGGGCGCGGTTCAAGGATTCTCATAGACTGCTTAATCTTTTTTCCATAGAATCTCGCCGTTTTTGATGGTCATTACGTTATTACGAACATTGTTAATGTCTACAATGGGATTTTTTTCAAATACCGCGAAATGTGCCTTCTTGCCCACCGTTATAGAACCAAGCATGTGATCTACCGAGCAGAGTTTAGCGCCATTCATAGTTCCTACATACAGAGCTTCAAAAGGCGTCAAGCCACACTGCTCTACCATAAGAACCAGTTCCATAGAAGTGTCAATGTGGTAGCATTTCGGAGAGCCGCAGTCATTGCTGATAACACAGGGAACACCTGCACGGTAGGCCTTCCGGAAAGTGGCAAAGGCATTATCACGAGCAGCAGATGCTTTTTCCACGAATTCCTTCTCTGTAGAACGCATGGCAATGCAATAGGGCGCGGATAGTGTGGGGTCCAGCCATGTGCCGTGCTCCAACATAAGCTGAATGGTCTCATCGGATAAGATAAAACCGTGTTCGAGAACATCCACGCCTGCCATTATTGCATTCCGCGCACCCAGATCATTCTGCACATGGATACAGGACTTAATACCAACCTTGTGCCCTTCTTCTACGATCGCTCGAATCTCCTCGACAGAGAACTGTGTAGCATCGGGCCGACTGAAGCGGGTAACAACGGCGCCAGTCCCCATAATCTTCAGCCAGTCAGCACCGGCACGAATCATTTTTCGAGCTGCTTTTCTGCATTCATCCACACCATCGGCTTCGTAGCTGACGGAATACCACATTGTGCCGCCAGTTTGGCAGATAGAGCGGCCTGACAGTTGCATGTCGGGTGCCATCTTGATCCTGCCGCTGTTGACGGCATCGCGCAGATCAAAAATAAAGTCAAAGGAGCCTACATCCCGAACGAAGGTTGCGCCGCCCTTTATGTAATCGCCCAGATTTTCGATGGCCGTCAGAATCAGGTTGACGATACCATCCGCCTCGGTGCTCAACTGCTGGCCGTTCGCGTCCAACGTAGTATGGACATGCATGTTGAATAAGCCTGGGCACAGATACTTGCCGGCAATATCCACGATTTCCGCACCAGCAGTATCTACTTTGGCTCCTATAGCTTTAATTATCCCATCCTCTACGAGAACGCTGCAGTTTGGAATTATTTTTTGTTCAATGACATCAATAACGTTTGCATTGGTAAATGCCCGAATCATTCTGTTACCCCTTTCTTATTCCCGAATCGTTTGAACGACTGTGCCGCGCTTATAAAGGAAGAACGCCCAGAGAATGGTAAAAACAATTAGACCGATCAGATAAAAGCTTTGAATCTTGGCAAAGGTTGGGACAAACAGAATTGCTAGGACTGTAATCGCCATGGGCAACACAGGAATGAGCCACTTTTTGGTGATAATTTTAGCGCCCTTCTTCTTGCTATTGGAAAAAATCCCCCAAGCCAGAGAGCCCCAAAGCGCTGGCAGCACAAATTTGGTCATTGTGCCGAAGGTAGGAGAAGTGAGCACCGGCTGGAGAGGAACAAACAGAATTACACACAGACACATGATAGCGATGGTTACGATGGAGGAAACAGCCACGGCCATAGTAGCTACCGCGTCGCCTTCAGGTGTACCCGCGTCAACTTCGGCCATCTTCTGTGCAGAAACGGCAGCGGGAAGTTTCAGATTTGTAACATTACCGGTAACGAATGTCATGTAAGAGGCAGAGCCTAAAATCGGTGCAAAGCTAATAACTTCGGAAAGCTGAACGGGAAGGAACGCTGCCATAATGGTCAACATAGGTCCGATAATATTGGAAAATTTCGGCATACAGTCATATACCGTGCAAACCACGATAGGAACTGCAACTACCGCAACACTAATGAAAGCTGTGAAGATGTATCCGAGGCGATGTATGCTTTTGTTATACTTGTTCACGTCTTTGTTCATGGGTAGTCCCTCCTTATGCAAACAGATTAGTCCAGAGAATCGACGAAACCATACCAGCCAGCAGAGAGATGGGCATGGCAAACTCTCCCATCCAGCCAAGAGCCGGGCGAGACGCTAGTTTTTCTAGCAGGACGGACAGAATAAAGGAAACCAGAACCACCATAACGGTAGGCAGACCAGCAAAAATATAATTAGGGATATATAAAGAAAGTAGTGCAATCATAAAGCAAGCATTCATCACGGGGAGGAAACTCTTTTTGCTGCTGCCACCAGTTTGCAGCCTGTTAGCCAAAGGCTTTGTCAAAAGCGCATTGATGATCGGCGGGAGAATAATGCCCAGAGACATAGCAAACATAATGGTGCCAAAAATGGTGGATCCCGCTTCAACGGCATCGGCTACACTAGCGTATCCTAGCGTGCCCACGGCGATGTTTGCGGAGTTCAGCTCATAGTTAAGAGAGCCGATAATGCTCAGTCGAAGGGTTGCCCAAGGAACGCCCACAACTCCTACTAGTGCGAAAAGGCCAACAGCAATAGCAAGGGATGGTACAAAGGTAAAAAGGATTGTTGACTTGACGACCTTATCCAGAGACGCTTTCTTTACCCCAAGTTCGAGAGCGCGCTTCCGCGTTTTTAAATAAAACAAAACGCAAAATGCAACAACTATGCCAAGAATAACAAACACGCCTATGTAGAGCAATGCACTATTGGCGACTCCCATGTAATCCATTCCTATTCCTCCTTGTTTTTTTATTATTTTTCCGGATACGAACTGCAAAAACGTATGAGCTATCCCCTCCTCTAAAGAGTTTGCTTTTTTTACAAATCAACCTTATCCAGCATGATTTTCAGAATTTCTACGTCTGTTTGCTTCATCCCCACGCAGCCCACATAGCCTATGCTGCGGATGGTTTCATCCACATCCTTCTGGACTATGCCCTCGCCGGCATGAAAGCCCAGTCCCTTCATGCTTAGGCGGTGCCCCAGAATGGCCGCGTCCACCGCCGATGCGATTTTTGCCGCGCAGGAGGCTTTGGCGCCGTCACAAACGATACCGCCGACGTTACCCGCAATGTTGGTAATCGTTTGTGAGATTTTCTCATAACCGCCGCCTGCCATATAGGTAATCGCGGCGCCGACGCCGGAAGATGCCGTCACAGCTCCACAGAAGGCTGACAAATTACCGATAAAATGCTTCTGATATATGGAAATTAGATTGCCAATGAGAAGGGCGCGGTAGAGCGTTTCCTTCGGCACCTTCCACTCCATCGCATACTCCACAATCGGGAGCGTTATGGTGATCCCCTGATTGCCGCTGCCGGAGTTGATCACCACCGGCATAGAGCACCCGCCCATCCGGGCGTCGGAGCCAGCCGCCGCTTTCGCCCTCGCGCGGGTTTCAAGATTATCTCCATAGATTTCCAGAAGTGTTTTTCCCACCTGTGCTCCGTAATTTTTGGAAAGGCCCTCTTTCGACACCCGGGTATTCATCTCGATCTGCCTGTCCAGAATATTCTGAACCTTTGCTATGTCGACTTCCTCTGCAAAGACGAGGATATCTTTTACGCTCCACAGAGCCCAGTCCACACGACCGCTTTCCTCGGATAACTCCCGGGAGTAAAGGATCTCCCCGTCGTGGACAATCTTCGTGATCAGCGTATGGCGATTGATCATGGTCACTTCCGCAAAATGCTCTCCCGCAAAGACCGCGGCAGAAATATAAAGGTTCTCCACCTCCCTTTGATGCTCGCATCGGCAGAAGTTTGCCGCCAGCAATTCTTTTGTTTTTTTTATGTGCGCAGGAGTGATCCCCTCCAGCACCTCCAGCTCGCGTTCCGCGTCTCCGCCAACTACGCCCAGAACCGCCGCTACGTCTACGCCTCGCAGCCCGTTTGAATTGGGGACCGTAACGCCCTTTACATTTTTGATGATATTACCGCTGCAGCGTATCACCATTCTTTCCGGAAATTGGCCGAGAACTGATCTGGCCTTTGCCGCCGCATAGGCTATGGCGACAGGCTCCGTGCATCCGAGAGCCGGGATAAGCTCTCTATTTAAAACCGACAGATAGTTCTCTTCTCGCATGCTTTTCATTACAATTTCCTTTTCCTTTGCTCTGATATTATCAGTAAGATGTTTTGCGTATCTATATAATAATTTCAGAAAGCAGATTATTCAATGCATTCTTTTTACAAAGTTTCCACGGGCAATTTAGTATTTTTGCCATATGACTATGAATATGTTTTTTGATATAATATTTGATATAATTCTCATACTTTCGAAGGGAGACGACAACTATGCTTTCTGGAAATACCTCTGTCAGTCTAAAGGACGCTGTGTCCAGCGCCATTTTGGAGGATATTCTTTCGCATAAATATGAACCGCAGGAGATTCTCAACGAAAAGGATCTCGTGAAAGCTTACGGCTGCAGTAAAACGCCGGTTCGCGAAGCGCTGCTTTCGCTTTGTAACGACGGTGTTTTGCGCAGTATTCCCCGCTGCGGCTATGAAATTGTTCGTCTCACCGTGGATGACGTAAACAATATGCTGCATTTCCGGTATATTATAGAAAGCGGTCTTCTGACTTTCGGCTATATGAGCTTTACACCCAATCAGATTGCGCGGCTGGTGGAACTTGATGCGCAATGCTCCGCCGCGGAAAACGATTTGTGGCATCACTGGGATTGCAATGCCAAGTTCCATGTGAAAATGATCACCTTTTGTAAAAACTACTACGCAGCAGGCGTTCTTCAGCAATGCATGGATCGCTTAAAGCGGGCCTATGCGCAGCTCTATTGGGATAACCTTGATTCCGTCACGTTTTCCATCGATACCCGTTCCCACAAGGACATTATTCAGGGCTTGCAGAATAAGGATCTGGATTTTATCCTCTCCAGCCTGAAAAAAGATCTTATGGACTTCGGTGGGCCTCATTCCTTGTCTCTCGCTTTTTGACGCGCACAAGATGAAAACTCTATTTTCGCCTGCAGGCGCAAGCTCTGCGAGGCGTCCTTAACAGTCTGAGGATGGGGTTGTCCCCCCCCCACTCATTCGAGCTATCAAAAAGCCTCGCAGAGCTTCCGCGTTTTTTCCGGCGAATAGCGGCACTCCGAAAAGAGGCTCATATCCGCGAACGTGGCCGGGTCGCGCTGAAAACCGCGGTCAAGCTCGTTCATTCCCTCAAGTGTGATCTTTTGCAGTTTGATGTCCATGTTCTGTCGCTCTCCCTTCCGGTGCGAATGTCAGCCCCCACGCGAGCCACAAAAGCAGCGCGCTCACAACGAGACCAAGCGCAAAAAATGCCTGGATCCAGTACGCCGCCGAAGATGGGGTGCCGCGCGATGAGCTCGCGCAGGAATATCCGTTTGTCTATGCCGCCGTGGGCTGGCACCCGGAGGAATGGCAGAGCTGGAACGGCGAGAGCATGGCGCTGCTGCGCTCGCTCTGCGCGCAGCCAAAGGTCGTCGCCATCGGGGAGATCGGGCTGGATTATTACTGGGACACCGAGCACAAGGCGCTGCAGAAAGAAATGTTTGAGTGGCAGCTTTCGCTCGCCATCGAGCGCAATCTGCCC
The DNA here is from genome assembly GCA_934511165.1 of uncultured Oscillospiraceae bacterium. Classification (GTDB taxonomy): domain Bacteria; phylum Bacillota; class Clostridia; order Oscillospirales; family Oscillospiraceae; genus Apopatocola. The sequence goes on from CAKSWA010000001.1 coordinate 26,046, forward strand.
GTGATCGTGCACGACCGCGAAGCGCACGGCGACTCGCTCGAAATTGTGATGAATTATCCCGAAGCCCGCGGCGTGTTCCATTGCTTTTCCGGCAGCGCGGAGATGGCAAAGGAGCTCGTCCGCCGCGGCTGGTATCTCGGCTTTGACGGCCCCGTTACCTATAAAAATAACAAAAAGGCTGCCGTCTGTTCGGCATCGATGCATAAAACTTTATGCGCTGGCACCGCACCACAAAAATGCGCAAAACTGCCGCCGGGGATCACTCCCGGCGGCAGTTTTTTCTTTATTCTCTGTATTTGCGCTGGTAGGCTTCCGTCGGCAGCACTTCGCTGAGCTCTGTCAATATCAGCTCGGGGCCGCTGTCGTGCCGCAGCGTATCGCGCAGCGGAAGCTTTCCCGTGAGCGGAAGCTGCAGGTGCACGCTCGTCTCGCCGTTTTCGCCGCGCTGGACGACGAGCACGCCGTTGTGGAGCTGTGCCAGTCCCTGCGCAATGGAAAATCCGAGTCCCGAATCGTTCACGTTGGTGAGCGAGTCCTCCCGATTGGGCGTGAACACCTCGGAAAGCTCGCTCTCCGTCATGCCCTGCCCGTCGTCGCAGACCGTGAGCTGGCAGTGCTGGCCGACGCGCTTGAGCCGGACAGCGATCGTGCCGCCCTCGCCGGTGTGCATGACGCAGTTGGCGATCAGAATGAGCAGAAGCTGCTCGAGCCGGTCGCGGTCGCCCACAACGAAGAGGTTGTCCCCCGAGATATCCCACCGGAACGCAATTTTTTTCCGCCGGAGGAAGAACTCCGCGGAGCCCAGCAGATCGTCCACCAGATGGCTGATCGATACCGACTGCATCCGGCAGGCCATCGTCCCGTCAGCAAGCGCGTTCACATCCGCAAGCTGGTTGGTGAGATGGAGGATCGAATAATAGCTGTGGAAGAGGATCGAGGCATACGCCCCGTCCTCGTCGTTCTCCAGCTCGTTCTCCGTCACGTGGTCGAGCGCCAGACGGAGATTGAATGACGCCGTGCGCATCTGCCGCAGCGCCGTCGGCGGTACCGGCGGGAAGGACGGCTCTTCGGTCTGGATCGTAAGGACAAGAACCTCGCCGCAGCGCGCGGCGGTGACGGTTCTTGCCGTGCCGTCCACCGTGATCGATGTGGCAAAGCTGTCACCCCAGTCGTTCTCTTCCAGACCGGGGAGCCGTTTTTCCACACGCTCACCTGTGATGTCTGTGCCGAACAGCCGGCAGGCTGCCGGGTTGGCAAAGGCAATACTGCCGTGCACCGCGCCGCAGACGGCGTCCCGGCTCAGCCGGAACAGTGGCGCGATCGACGCGCCGGTCGTATCATTTATTTCCATATCAGGAGTTTTCCCTTTCCGCCGGATATTATTGGCCGTATCATACCACAAATTTCGCGGCGCGGATACCCTGTTTTTTCTTTTTTTGCGCAGTTTAACTTCTCATCGCCGTTTTCTATACATATTCACTAACTAAATGTCGAGAATATTTTTATATTGTTTAAAAAAAACACTTGTTCCGCGTGCGAAAATGATGTAAAATGCAGCCGGTTAGAAGAGAGAATAAAAATTTTTTACAGGAGGATACACACATGATTAGAATTGGTATCAGCGGATTCGGACGCATCGGTCGTTTGGCGGCCCGCGTGGCTCTTCGCCGCGGCGACATGGAGGTCGTTGCTATCAACGCTCCGGACAAGACTCCTGAGCAGATCGCTTACGTTTTCTCCCATGACTCCGTCCATGGCAAGTGGGAAGGCACCGTCTCCTACGACGAGCACCACCTGATCGTCGACGGCAAGCCCATCCTTCTCCTCAGCAGCCGCGACCCCTCCACCCTCGGCTGGGGTGAGCTGAACGTTCCTTACGTTGTTGAGTGCACCGGCAAGTTCCTCACCGCCGAGAGCGTGCAGCCCCATCTGGACGCCGGCGCGAAGTTCGTGCTGATGAGTGCCCCCGCGAAGGACAAGACCCCGATGTTCGTTTACGGCGTCAACCACAAGACCTACTCAGCCGATCTGAAGGTCGCCTCCGCCGCTTCCTGCACCACCAACTGCCTCGCTCCCATGGCGAAGGTCCTGCACGACAACTTCGGCATCGTCGAAGGCCTTATGACCACCGTTCACGCTGCCACCGCCACGCAGAGCATCGTTGACGAGTACTCCAAGAAGAACTGGCGTCTCGGCCGCAGCACCTACGACAACATCATCCCCTCCACCACCGGCGCTGCGAAGGCCGTCGGCAAGGTCATCCCCGAGCTGCAGGGCAAGCTGACCGGCATGTCCATGCGTATCCCCGCCCCGGACGGCTCCATCGTTGACCTGACCGTGTCTCTCGCCAAGGAGACCACCTACGAGGAAGTCTGTGCTGCGATGAAGGCCGCCTGCGAAGGCGAGCTGAAGGACGTCATGGCTTACGAGGATCAGCCCATCGTCTCTTCCGACATCATCGGCGAGACCCACTCCAGCATCTTTGACGCGCAGGCCGGCATCGCTCTGAACGGCCACTTCATGAAGCTCTGCGCCTGGTACGACAACGAGTACGGCTTCACCTGCAACATGATGCGTCTGCTCGCTCACATCGCCTCCGTCCGCGGCGAGTAAGTTTCTGAGCGCTTAGTTTCCAAGGCATAAACCCATGCCCCCATCCTGCCGCAAGCAGGACGGGGGCATTTCTTCGGAGGAATTTGGATGAATACGGTACTTCTCGGCAACATCGTTGCGCTCATCGGCGCGGCCATCATGGTCTCGACCGGCTTTTTGAAAACGAAAAAGCAGATTCTCACCGTGCAATGCTTCCAGTACGGCGTGCTGAGCGCCGCGAACGCCATTCTCGGTGCGTTTACGGGCATCACGGCCAACGTCGTCGGCATTGCGCGCAATCTCTTCTGCATGAAGAAAGAATTCACTATGCTGTGGAAGCTCGTATTCATTGCCGCGCAGCTCGCGCTGTTCTTTGCTTTCAACGCCGACGGCTGGTTTGGGCTGCTGCCCGCGGCGGCAACGTGCGCCTACACGTGGTTTCTTGATCTCAGGGACGAGGTGCAGCTCAAAATCGTCATAATCGCCACGGTGCTCTGCTGGGCGGTCTATGACTTTGTTTTCAAAAACTATGTGACGTTCGCCTTCGATCTCGGCACGGTCGTGTCCAATCTCATCGGCATCGTCACGCTACAGAAAGCGGCGAAGCAGGGGCGAATGCCGTAAGCGAAAAAGCACGAAGCTTTTGAGGAGTTTCCTCTCCCCCCAGTCAGTGGCTGCGCCGCTGACAGCCCCCCTCGTCAGAGATAACCCTTATTCCAATGGATACAAAAACTCCGTATGCCGAAGCATACGGAGTTTTTTTGTGCGGTACTGTCGAGGGGTTTTTCATTTTCCATAAGATTCATGATGATAGACGGTTGTTTTCCTAAAATGGGTATGATACAACGAAGCTGCCACACAAGTTGAATAAGTGTCTGAATAAGGATGGTTTTTGCCTTTGGTAAAAACCATCCTCCGTTTCACATCCTTATTTGGACATGAAAACTTGTGTGGCAACAAGGGAGCTATGCGTTTTTCGGTGTGCAGCTTCTTTGAGGCTGCACACTTTTTTATTTTCAGACATGGGAGCAATGCATTAACCCAATGCAAAAAATACAAGAAAGAGAGGAACAAGAAACGAAAAAAGCACTATCCCTGTTGTTAGCGTTATCTATGGCGCTTGTTCTGTGCGCGTGCGGGCAGACAGAGGCTGCAAAGCACGCTGATGAAACCATCGCGGCTATAGGTCAGGTGACGGAGAGTAGCTTACGGCAAATCGAAAAGGCCGAAGCGGAAGTCGCCGCCCTAAGCAAAAAGGAAGCGGAATCTCTGAACAACTTGGAGACACTGAAAGAAGCGCGTTCGGCATATAACGAGCTTCTCGAAGCCGAGAGCAAACGGGCTTTTACCGTTTCCAAAGACGCCTACGACGAAATCACAAAAGCTTATGAAATCACAGATGACTTCGGTGTAAATGTATACGAAGTATGGCGTCAGGCAATTTACGAAAAAAACTCCGTACTGGAAGGCGGCATAGAATATCTTTCAGAAAAGCTTAGTTTAACAAAAGACGAGCTGTACGAGGGAGCCGCTTATGCCATGGCAACAGGAGGCGGAAGCAAAGACTGGAATGAAATAGATGATACGGAAAAGGATGTATACAGAGCAGTTGTTAGGTCAGACGATAGCGGCATTTTTTTCTTTCTATGACAACAACAACTTTCTTTTTTCCTTTTGCATTAAATGTGTGGTCGGCGCCTACGTCACTAACGGAGAGATTGAAGAGGCACAAAAGGCACTTGACAATGCAAAATCTCTTATGAAAGAGTTGAGCGATAAGTACGCCGACTATGAGCACTATCCCAGTCTGAAAGGGTATTACACAACAACAAAATCTTTTTTTGATTTCTGTCAGGCTCCAACAGGCTCATTTAACCAGTTGGTAGATACAATGAACAACTACAGAAATGCCGTCAGAGACTACAAGGCAGATTTGGACTACATATTTGAATAACAGAATAACAACGAAAATATCCGCCGGTCTTGCGTCCGGCGGATACTGTTTTCTTTATTCGTTTTCCATGGAAGCCTGGATCTGTTCCTCGCGGTACTGGCGGGTGTAGAGGCCGTAGTACACGCCCTTTTTCGCCATGAGCTCGGCATGGCTGCCGCGCTCGACGATCTTGCCGGCGTTCACGACGAGGATGACATCCGCACGGCGGATTGTGGAGAGCCGGTGCGCGATCACAAACGATGTGCGCCCGTCCATGACCTTTTCGATCGCATCCTGGATGAGGCGCTCCGTGACCGTATCGACGGAGGAGGTCGCCTCGTCGAGCACGAAGATGCGCGGGTCAGCAAGCAGCGCGCGGGCAAAGGACAAAAGCTGCTTCTCGCCGGTCGAAAGGCTGTTGCCGCCCTCGCCGACGCTGCTGTTGTATCCGTCCGGCAGTCTTTCAATGATCCCGTCGGCAGAAACGGCCTTGACCGCCGCCTCGATCTCCTCCATGGTCGCGTCCTCGCGGCCATAGCGGAGGTTTTCCAGCACCGTGCCGGAGAAGAGGTGCGGCGTCTGGAGCACATAGCCGATGTTTGAATGGAGCCAGAGCTGGCTGCGCTCCCGGGCATCGCGCCCGTCGATGAGCACCTGTCCCTCCGTCGGCTCATAGAACCGGCAGACGAGATTCACCAGCGTGGACTTGCCCGCGCCGGTCTCGCCGACGATGGCGACGTTCGTCCCCTGCGGCACCTTGAGATTGAAGTGTTCGAGAATGTTCTCGTCGCCGTCGGGGTAGCGGAACGTCACATCGCGGAACTCAATATCGCCGTGCAGCTCTTCCCAGTTTTCCTTTTTCGGGTCGAACGTGTCGCCGTATTTTTCCACGACCTCCGGCGTGTCCTCCACGTCGGACTTCGTCTCCATGAGCGTGGTGAAGCGCTCGACGTTGACCTGCACGTTCACGAGACTGGAGAGCGCCTGCACGAGCCATTGGATGGGCTCCATCATACCCTGCGCGTAGTTCATGAACACGGTGAGCGTGCCGATGAGCATCACGCCCTCGCGCGTGACGATGCCGCCGCGCCAGAGGACGAGCGCGAGCGCAAGCGAGGCCGCAAGCGTCGTTGTGGAAATGAAGATCGCACGGAAATGCATCGCGCGGACACTGACCTTTTTCATATCGGCGGTCAGCTCGTCAAATTCCTTCTCCATCTTGTCCTCCACAACGAGCGTTTTTGTCGTCGTAGCGCCGGTGATGCCCTCGTTGAAGGCGCCGGTGATGCGGGAGTTCTTCTCGCGCACCTGGCGGTGGAAGAATACGAGCTTTTTCTGGAAATACATGGATGAGATCGCCACGATCGGCACGATCACGAGCACGCACAGCGCCATCTTCCAGTTGAGGATGAGCATCATGACGATGGCGCACACGAGATACGCCGAGTGCCACACGCCCTCCGCCATGCTCCAGGCGAGCGTGCTCGCGATGCGGTCGGTATCGGACATGACGCGCGCGTGGACATAGCCGACGCTGTTCTGGTTGAAGTACGAGAACGAGAGCGTCTGCAGATGGTTGAAGCTCTCGCGCTTGAGATCGCGGCCGACGGACAGCTCCAGCTTGCACGCGCCGAAGGCAGAAATGTAGTTGGAGGCCGTCTGCGTGAGGATGATAATAACATATGCGCCGATAAACCAGCCGAGCCCCGCGAGGGTCGAATTGGCTATGTAGTTATCGATGGCGTACTGCTGGAAGAGCGGGATGACCGCGTCCATGGCGCTGCCGTAAAACGCCATGAGGATCATCCAGAAAATGAGCTTGCCGTACGGCTTCATATACGGGATGAGGTTGGGGATGCCGAACCATTTTGCGCTTCGGGTCTTTTTTGCCTCGTTCATGCTCCTTCCTCCTCTCCGATGGACATCTGCATATCGTAGATCTTGCGGAAAATGCCCGGTTTGGCGAGCAGCTCGCGCGGCGAGCCGAGCTGGCTCACGCGGCCCTTTTCGAGCACGAGGACGTTGTCGCAGTCGAGCAGCGTCGTGATGCGGTGGGAGATGATGATCATCGTCGCGCCGCCGAGATCGCGGTCGAGCGCGGAGCGGATCTTCTCGTCCGTTTCCGTATCGACGGCGGAGAGCGAGTCGTCAAAAACGATAACCGGCGTCTTTTTCGTCAGCATGCGGGCGATGGCCACGCGCTGCTTCTGTCCGCCCGAGAGCGACACGCCGCGCTCGCCGACCATGGTGTCGTACCCCTGCGAGAAGCGGGAGATATCGCCGTCCACGCAGGCGGTGACGGCGGCCGCGCGGATCTCCGCGTCGCTCGCGCCGCAGATGCCGATGTTCTCCTGCACCGAGCGGGAGAAGAGGAACGGCTCCTGCAGCACAACGCCGACATTCTCGCGCACATAGCGCGCCGGCATATCGGCAATGTCCACGCCGCCGACGGTGATCTTGCCCTCCGTGGGCGCATACAGACGGCAGAGAAGCAGAAGCAGGCTGCTCTTGCCGGAGCCGGTACCGCCGAGAATGCCGAAGCTCTTTCCGGCGGGCACGGTGAATGTGACGTTTTCGAGCACGTCCGGGCCGTTTTCGCCGTAGTGGAAGCTGACGTTTTCAAAGGAAATATCCTTGTCCATCGGCGATTCGGCGGCGTCGGGCGCGTCGTGCTCAACCTCGGCTTCGAGAACTTCGCCGAGACGGTCGATGGAAACGCCCGCCTTGCTCATTTCGGAAATGATACGGCCCAGACGGCGCACGGGGCCGATGAGCATCGTGTTGTAGAGCGAGAACGACACGAACTCGCCCGCCGTCAGATTCCCGTTCACGCACGAGACCGTGCCGAGCACGACCACGAGCAGGATCTGCAAACAGCTCGTAAAATCGCCCACCGCCCAGAAATCGGACAGCGTACGGGTAAGGCTGATCCAGCATTCGGTATATTTGTTGTTCTGCTCCTCAAAGCGGTCGCGCTCAAACTTTTCACGGCCGAACGCGCGCACGACGCGCACGCCCGTGAGGTTTTCCTGCGCGATCGTGGAGAGAACGCCCTCGTTCTCGTCGCACTCGGTAAACCGGGCGCGGATCTTGTTGTGGAAGAGCACCGAATAGAGCACGATGATCGGCGCGATGACCCACGCGACGATGGAGAGCTTTGCGTTCATCGCCGTCATGAGCGAGAGCGCAAGGATGATGCGCACGATGATCTGGAAAACGGAGATGAACTGTTCCTGGAAGAACATTTTGATGCGCTCCACGTCGCTCGTGCAGCGCTGGATGATATCGCCGGTCGGATTTTCGGCGTGCCACTTCCAGGGCAGGCATTCAATGTGGTGGAAGAGCTTGTCGCGTGCGGTCTTGACGAGCGTTTCGCCCGCCCGGGCATTGAACATGTTTGCGCCATAGCGCAGCAGCGCCGCGGTGAGACCCGCAACCGCGAGAATGAGCGCGATGAACCACATATTCGCGCGCAGATACTCCACGCCGCCGAGCGACGCCACCCACCGGAGCGCCCACACGGGCAGATCCATGGGCTTGGAGTCGATCACCGAGTCCACCGTTACGCGGATGACCTGCGGCGCGATCATTTCTACCACCGTGAGCAGCAGTCCCAGAAGGATGCACACGGCGAAGTATTTTCCGCTGCCCTCAAGCAACGTGCCGAGCACGCGCATCGTGCGTCCGGACTTCTTTTTCTGTTCCAATTTGTCTACCTCTCAAAAATTCGCTGAGTGGATCGGAAATAAAGTGGAATGGGAGTAAAACGGACATTTATTCATTATAACATACATTTACATTATTACAATTCATTTTTTCGATGAAAGTCAGGCAACGGCAGAAATACCCCCTTGACGAATGTGTTATAATACTTTATTGGAAAAACAGGCTGCTTCCAGCAGAAAGAGGTTATATGTATGACAAAAGTTGATGTATTTTCCGGTTTCCTCGGCGCGGGCAAGACCACGCTCATCAAAAAGCTGATCGCGGAAGCCTACGCGGGCGAAAAGCTCGTCCTCATCGAGAACGAGTTCGGCGAGATCGGCGTGGACGGCGGCTTCATGAAGGACGCCGGCATTGAGGTGACGGAGATGAACTCCGGCTGCATCTGCTGCAGCCTTACGGGTGATTTCCGTGCCGCTCTGCATGAGGTCTGCGAGCGCTACGCCCCCGACCGCATCCTCATCGAGCCCTCGGGCGTCGGCAAGCTCTCCGACATCGTGACCGCCGTGGAGCAGGCGTCGGACGGCGAGCTTACGATCAACGCGCTCTGCACCGTCGTAGACGCGGGCAAATGCAAAATGTATATGCGCAACTTCGGCGAATTTTTCAACAACCAGGTCGAATCCGCCGGGTGCATCATCCTCTCCCGCACCGCGGGCATCAAGGAGGAAAAGCTCGCCGAGTGCGTCGCGCTGCTGCGCGAGAAGAATCCCGGCGCCGTCATCATCACGACGCCGTGGGACGAGCTCTCCGGCGCGCAGATCCTCGACGCGATGGAAAAGCGCGACACGCTCACCGCCGCGCTTGAGAGCATTGAGCGCGAGCACGAAGAGGATGAGGACGAGCACGAGCATCACCATCATCACGACCATGACGAGCACGAAGAGCACGAGCACCATCATCACTTTGATGAGAACGGCAACTGCTCCTGCGGCTGCCACCATGACGATGACGATGATGACGACGATGAGCACGACCACGAGCATCATCACCATGACCATGACGAGCATGAGCACGAAGAACATGAGCATCATCATGAGCATGAGCACGACCATGAATGCGGCTGCGGCCACGACCATGAGCACCACCATCACGATCACGACCACGACGAGCATGACCACGATCACGAGTGCGGCTGCGGCCATCATCACCACCATCACCACGGCCACGACGCGGACGAGGTGTTCACGTCCTGGGGCATGGAGACGGCGAAGAAGTTCACCGAGGACGGCCTGCGCGCTGCGCTCACCGCGCTCGAAGACGAGGCAAAATACGGCGTTGTGCTGCGCGCGAAGGGCATTGTCGCCGCGGTTGAGGGCGAATGGATCCACTTTGACTATACGCCGGGCGAGATCAACATCCGCCGCGGCAGCGCCGGCGTGACGGGGCGTCTGTGCGTTATCGGCCACGAGCTGCACGAGGATGCCGTCGCCGAACTCTTCCGCTGAAAGGGAGATTGAATCATGGCAAAACAAGTCCCCGTATATCTCTTCACCGGTTTTTTAGAGTCCGGCAAGACGAAGTTCGCCCAGCAGACGCTGGAAGACGCGAGCTTTAATAACGGTGACCGCATCCTCCTGCTCGTGTGCGAGGAGGGCGTGGAGGAGTATGATCCCTCAACGTTCGCCGCGCCCACCGTGTTCACCGAGACGATCGAGAGCGAGAGCGATCTTACGACCGAAAATCTCGCGGCGCTTTTAAAAAAGCACCGCTGCTCCTACGTCATGGTGGAGTACAACGGCATGTGGACGCTCGACACACTCTACACGAACATGCCGAAGGAATGGATCGTGGCGCAGGAATTTATGTTTATTGATGCGCGCACATTCCTCAACTACAACAATAACATGCGCCAGCTTATGGTAGACAAACTCCAGAGCTGCGAGCTTGCGGTGCTCAACCGCTTCCCCGAAGGTGACGAGGATCTCAAAATGCAGGCGCATAAGATCATCCGCGCCATCAACCGCCGGTGCGACATCGCCTTTGAAACGCCGGACGGCAAGATCAGCTACGATGACATTGAGCTCCCCCTCCCCTACGATCTCAACGCCCCCGTGTGCGAGATCGGCGACGCGGACTACGCGCTTTTCCTGCAGGACATTATGGATCAGCCGGAGAAATACCGGAACAAGACGGTCTCTCTCCGCGGCAAAGCGATCACGAAATCCCGCAGTCTGAAGAAGGGGTACTTCTACTTTGGACGCGACGTGATGACCTGCTGCGCAAACGACATCCGCTTCATCCCGCTCGCGGCGGAAGCGGCGGACACAAGCGAGCTCAAAAATCTTGGCTGGTATAAGCTCACCGCGCGCATCGACATCCGCACTCTGCCGGATGTCTACGAAGGCCCCGGCCCGGTGCTGCACACGGTCTCCATTGAGCCGTGCGATGTGCCGGAGCAGGAAGTTGCAACCTTCTACTAAAGATTTCTCTTCCCCAGTCAGCGGCTGTGCCGCTGCCAGTCCCCTCATCAGAGGGGCCTTTAAATAGCCTCCCTCTGACGAGGGAGGCGGCAAAAGCGGAGCTTTTGACGGAGGGAGAGCGGCCTTCCGAAAACCGAAACAGCATAAAATCTCCCGGCGGACGAATTGTCCGCCGGGAGATTCTTCATTGGAAGATATTTCGATAAATATGTGCAGCGAGGGTGTAGAGATTCGTTTTCCGCAGGCTGTCCGTGAAGCTCTGAAGCCCCCGGACAAGGCGAATGGCGGCAGTCTCGTGCGCGATATATACGCTGTCCGTGAGCGTTCCCGTTTCGTCCGTCACCGTGACGGTGCAGCCTTTGCCGCGCGGGCATGTCACATAGAGCGCGCCGTCCCGGATCGCCGCGGCGCAGCCATCGCCCTCGCACGTCACGGTATAGTCCGCCAGATCACCGCTCGCGCCGAGGGCGTAGAGTGAGAGCACCGCTTCCGTTTCGCCGCGGGGAAGCCGGTAATCGTAGACGAAATTTCCGTTTGCGTCCGTAAGCTTTATAAGGCCCGGCAGCGCGTCGTGCGCGCCGGAATAGGCCTCGACCTCCGTGAGCCCCGCGCGCTCGCCCTCCGTCTCCAGCAGCCGGACGGTGAAGCTCCCGCAATCGGGCTCATTCACCGTCACCGCCGTCCCGGCGGGATCAAGCGCGCCGACGGCGTACCGGTTCCCGCTCGAAAAAACGATCTCGGCAGAGAGAACATTATCCTCCGGCGAGGGGTTATCATACAGGCAAATTTCCGTCACATCTGCGGTGGGGAATGCGAATTCCGCTTCCCGCAAGATATCGCCGCTCTCCGGCGCCCACACGGCGCTGTACGGCGGCTCACCCGACACAAGGTCGGCCGAGTGGAACAGGCGGAAATCGTTGAGCTCCGTGCCGTCGCCGGAGGAGACGCGCACTGCCGCGCCATACAGGATGGAGCCGGTGCAGCGCTGCCAGAACACCTTGTCGCCGTTGATGATGCGCGGCGCGAAGCGCCAGAGCGACTGGCTGTTGTATTCCAGCGCTGCCGCAAAGCTCCGGCAGCCCGCGAGCGAGCGGGAAAGGCCGTCCGCCGCCACCGGCAGGCGCACGCGGTTTTCCCAGAGATACACGCCGTTTTCCATGCGCTCCCCGCCGGGATTTACCGTGGAGAGCAGATTGACGTTATCATAAAAGTCCGCCGGGGCGTTAAAGGCCGTTGCGTAGGCAAAGCCCTTGAGGGCGAGCGGATCATAGTCCGGCGCGGCGGTGAGAATTTCGCCGAGCGCCTCGTCAAAGAACATCGACACCGCGCGGTGGTCGATGTGCTCGTCGCAGTCGGTGCAGAAGAGGATATCCGCACGAATTTCCCCGATCACGCTGCGAAGATCGCCGAGCAGATTTTCCCTCGTATACGCCGTCCCCTCGCGGTATGCTCCGTGCTGCGGTGCGGCGCAGGTCTCCGTTCTGCCGCTCGCCGACGGCGTGACGGCGTCCGGCGCGGCGTTATAAATGTGTGTCCCGCCGGGCGGGACATTGTCGCCGTAGCCAAGGAAAATGACGTTTTCCTCCGGGATGCCAAAGAGCGCGAGCGCGGCAATCGCTTCCTTTGCCCGCGTCCCGGCAAGAGCCGAAGCATCGCCGGTCGAGACAAACACCACATATACTTCGCTCCCCGCGCCGGTGAATTCCTCGAAAACACCGCTCAGGAGATTGAGATCATCGTCCGCATGCGGCACAACGGCAAGCACGCGCTTTTCGGAAAAGATGGCTTTCGTCTCCGTCTCCGGCGCTTCATACGCCGCCTTCGGAACCGCAGCGCGCCAGGCGGCAAAAAGCGTGAGCGCCGAAAGCAGCGCGGCGAGCGCAACAGAAAGAACCACGATGCGCCGCGCCCGGCGCGTAAAGCCGCGCCAGAGTGAGAGCGCCGCCGCAGCCGTGAAAAAGAGCCCCCAGAATGCCGCGCGCGGCAGAGGGTATCCCACCGCGGCGAGCAGGATATCGCCAAGCGCCGTGAGCTCCGCGGCGAGAAAAACGCTCTGCACGATCCGGCAGAGAATTTCCCACAGCGTATGTCTTTTCTCCAAGTTTATCCCCCCTGCCGCATTATGCCCGCTTTCCCGCCGCAGCACGCGCATACCACGCCGCGATTGCCGCCGGGGCCTCCTCGCGGTTTTCTATCGTAAGAGGAAAAAGCTCCACGCTCTTCTGCGCGCGCACCTCGTCCAGGAAGGCGTTGTGCTCCGGCTTGATGACGCCGAGCACCGGCGTGCCGGAATGTATCGAGGCGAGCACCGCGGCACGAAAGTCGTGCGCGTCCAGCTCCATGCGCCCGAGCTCATCCATGAGGAGAATGTCGCACTCTCCCTTCGCGAGCAGCGCACAGCCGCGGCCGTCGAAATTCTCCGGGTGCTTTTCGTAAACGCCGCCGCGCCGCCCGACGAGCGCATCCGGCGTGAGATCGTCCGGCGTCCACACGGGCGGGACGATGCAAACGTCAAATCCGGCATCCGTCGGGATGCTCACGGTGAGAAAGCCGCCCCGCCGGAGCGCAGAATTTGCACATAAAAAGCGGCGGATCGCCGTGCTTTTGCCGGTCTGCACCGCGCCGGTCAGAAAAAAAGCGCTCATAATTCTTCTCCATTTCGCCCATTTTGTTCCCTTTGAGTATAGAAAGGCACGCGCTTTCTGTCAAGCACGGCGCGGCGCGTTTTTTCGCCGTATTTGCCAATTGCAATCTGGCCGCATACATGATATTGTATCGTTCGGCGAAAGGAGGGCAAGATATGGTTATTCACGGTCTGCAAAAGCTGACACTGCTCGACTACCCCGGCCATACCGCCTGCACGGTGTTCACCGCATATTGCCCGTGGCGCTGCCCCTTCTGCCACAACGCCTCGCTCGTGCTTGAGCCGGAAAGCCAGCCGGTGATCCCGGAAGAAGAGTTTTTCTCGTTTCTCTCCCACCGGAAGGGGCTGCTTGACGGCGTCGCCGTCACCGGCGGCGAGCCGACGCTCCAGCGCGATCTGCCGGAGTTTCTGCGGAAAATCAAATCTCTCGGCTTTGCCGTAAAGCTTGATACGAACGGCACGAACCCCGCCATGCTCCGCGCCATTCTTGCGGAAAAGCTTGCCGACTATGTTGCGATAGACATCAAGGCCGGGCGGGAGAACTATTCCGCCGTCACCGGCACGCTGCGCCCCGGTCTGGCCGCCGTGGAAGAATGCGCCCGGATGCTCATGGACGGCGATACCGATTTTGAATTCCGCACCACGGTCGTGCGCGGACTGCACTCCTCGGAGGATTTTGCCGATATCGCCGCGTGGCTGCCGGGGAAGGAAAAGTACTTTCTTCAGGCCTTCAAGGACTCCGGCGACGTGATCTCCGGCGGCTGCGCCGCCTTCACGCGCGAGGAAATGGAAGCCTTCCGGGAAATTATGCTGCCCGCCATTCCGAACACCGAAATTCGGGGCATGGACTGAAAAGCCGCCCCCCATATGTGCCGCCGCCCCGTCATTTCCGGGGCGGCGGCACTATATTTAGTGGTAAAGGAACAAAAAGTTAAAAATTAAATACCATATGTAGTCTTTTTGTATTTGACATGGCAGCCGTACGATGCTATGATAATGAAGCGCCGGACAGGAAATGCGGTGCGCCTTATTATGCGAAGAATTATAGAAATATATGGAGGCAAACTATGTACCGGGTTGTGAAGCGCGACGGCAGGATCGTCGACTTTGAAATCAGCAAGATCGCCAACGCCATGAAGAAGGCGTTTGATGCGACCGAAACCAACTATAACCAGAGCGTCATTGACTTTCTGGCCGTGATGGTCACGGCGGATTTCCAGCCGAAGATCACCGATGAGCTCATCCACATTGAGGATATCCAGGATAGCGTTGAGAGCGTTCTCTCCCGCGGCGGATACGAAAACGTTGCCAAGGCGTACATCCTCTACCGCAAGCAGCACGAGAATCTCCGCGCCGTGAGCGATACGGTGCTCGACTATAAGAAAACCGTTGATAACTATCTCAAGATCAACGACTGGCGCGTGAAGGAAAACTCCACCGTCACCTACTCCGTCGGCGGCCTCATCCTCTCGAACTCCGGCGCAATCACCGCCAACTACTGGCTGAGCGAGGTCTACGACGAGGAGATCGCCAACGCCCACCGCAACGGCGATATCCATCTGCACGATCTGAGCATGCTCACCGGCTACTGCGCCGGATGGAGCCTGAAGCAGCTCATCCAGCAGGGTCTCGGCATTCCCGGCAAGATCAACTCCACCCCGGCGAGCCATCTGAGCACGCTGTGCAACCAGATGGTGAACTTTCTCGGCATCATGCAGAACGAGTGGGCAGGCGCGCAGGCGTTCTCCTCGTTCGACACGTATCTCGCGCCGTTCGTGCGCGTCGACAAGCTCAATCAGAAGGAAGTCAAGCAGTGCATCCAGTCGTTCATCTTCGGCGTGAACACGCCGTCCCGCTGGGGCACGCAGGCGCCGTTCTCCAATATCACGCTCGACTGGACCGTTCCGGCCGACCTACGCGATCTGCCCGCGATTGTCGGCGGCAAGGAGCAGGACTTCACCTACGGCGACTGCCAGAAGGAAATGGACATGGTGAACAAGGCGTTCATCGAGATCATGACCGAGGGCGACGCCAACGGCCGCGGCTTCCAGTACCCGATCCCGACCTACTCCATCACCAAGGATTTTGACTGGAGCGAGACCGAGAACAACCGCCTTCTCTTTGAGATGACCGCCAAGTACGGCACGCCGTACTTCTCCAACTACATCAACTCTGACATGGAGCCGAGCGACGTGCGCTCGATGTGCTGCCGTCTGAGGCTGGACCTGCGCGAGTTGCGCAAGAAATCCGGCGGCTTCTTCGGCTCCGGCGAGAGCACCGGCTCGGTCGGCGTCGTGACGATCAACATGCCGCGCATCGCCTATCTCTCCAAGACCGAGGACGAGTTCTACCGGCGGCTCGACCACATGATGGACATCGCGGCCCGCTCGCTCAAGACCAAGCGCACCGTTATCACCAAGCTCCTCGACGCCGGGCTCTATCCCTACACGAAGTACTATCTCGGCACCTTTGAGAACCACTTCTCCACGATCGGTCTCGTCGGCATGAACGAGGCGTGCCTCAACGCCCGCTGGCTGCACAAGGATCTCACCAATCCCGAGGCGCAGGAGTTCACCAAGGCTGTGCTCAACCACATGCGCGAGCGCCTGAGCGACTATCAGGAAAAATACGGCGATCTCTATAACCTCGAAGCCACCCCGGCGGAGAGCACGTCCTACCGTCTCGCCAAGCACGACCGCGCGCGTTACCCCGAGATCATCACCGCCAACATGGACGGCACGCCGTACTACACCAACAGTTCCCACCTCCCCGTGGGCTACACGGAGGATATTTTCTCCGCGCTGGACATTCAGGACGATCTCCAGACGCTGTACACCTCCGGCACGGTGTTCCACGCCTTCCTCGGCGAAAAGCTGCCTGACTGGCGCGCTGCCGCCGATCTTGTGCGCAAGATTGCCGAGAACTACAAGCTGCCGTACTACACCATGAGCCCGACGTACTCCGTCTGCCACGACCACGGCTACATCACCGGCGAGCACTTCTCCTGCCCGAAGTGCGGCAAGGAGACCGAGGTCTGGAGCCGCATCACCGGCTACTACCGCCCTGTGCAGAACTGGAACGACGGCAAGGTGCAGGAGTTCAAGGACCGCAAGGAGTATAACGTCGGCCACAGTCACTTCACCGGCGGCATCCACCGCCACGAAGCCTGCTGCTGCGGCGACGGCACCGTCGCCCACGGCATGCAGCCCGAAGAGGTCGGCGCCGTTTCCGCGGTGCACACCGCGCAGCTTTTCACCCGCACGACCTGCCCGAACTGCCGCGTGGCGGAGAAGATGCTCGATAAGGCCGGCTTTGCCTACGAGAACCTGACCGCCGAGGAGCACCCCGAGCTCTGCCGCGAATACGGCATCAAGGGCGCGCCGACGCTCGTGCTCTCCGACGGCGTCCACTTTGAGAAATATTACGGCGTGGCCGAGATCAAGAAGCTCCTCGCCGAAACCGCGCAGAAGGCGGAATAAGCCGCCATTTCCCGCGCAGTCCGAAACGAAGCCCGCCTCGGCGGGCTTCGTTTGCGATAGGCGATGACCTTGGCTCCCTCCTTGAGGGAGGCAAATCGATATACAAAAATCCAGCTTGGCTCCCCTCGTCTGGGGAGCTGCCGCGGTGCAAAGCGCCGTGACGGAGGGCTTTCCCCCTCGGAAAGAGAGCAGCAAATGTACGACATCATCATTGCCGGAGGCGGCCCGGCGGGAATGACCGCCGCCATTTATGCCCGCCGCAGCGGAAAGAGCGTTCTTCTTCTCGAACGCGAGGGCTACGGCGGCCAGATTGCCTACGCCCCGCGCGTGGAAAATTATCCCGGCGTCGCCTCCATTGGCGGCGCAGAGCTTGCCGAGCAGATGCTTGAGCAGATGCTCGCGCTCGACGCCGAAACCGACGTTGGCGAGGTTTTGTCCGTGGAGCGCGCCGGGGAGAATTTTGCAGTCCGCACAGAGGACGACGTATACGAAAGCCGCGCCGTGATTCTTGCCACGGGCGCAAAGCACCGCCATCTCGGTCTGCCGGGCGAGGAGGAGCTTCTCGGTCACGGCGTTTCCTACTGCGCAGTGTGCGACGGCGGATTTTATAAAAACGGCGTCACCGCTGTTGTCGGCGGCGGCGACAGTGCTTTGCAGGAGGCGCTGCTGCTCTCCGACATCTGCCAAACCGTATACCTCATCCATCGGCGCGACACCTTCCGCGGCGACGCGGAAAAACAGGAGCGCCTCTTCGCGCGCGCAAATGTGAAAGTTCTCACGCCCATGGAGATCGCCGAATTCCTCACCGAGGACGGCGCGCTCCGCGCGCTGCGGCTGAAGAACACCGCGACCGGCGAGGAGTCCGAGCTCCCCGTGGACTGCCTCTTTGTCTCCGTCGGCCAGCAGCCGGAGCTGGAGCGCTTTGCTTCGCTCGTGCCGCTCACCGACTGCGGCTACGCCGCCGTGCCGGAGACCGGTGAAGCGCCCGTCCGCGGCGTTTTCGTTGCCGGGGACTGCCGCAGCAAGCGCGTCCGCCAGCTCACCACCGCCGTTTCGGACGGGGCAAACGCCGCGCTCGCGGCGTGCCGTTATCTCGACGGCGAGGAATAAATCCCATAAATTGGGTGACATAATTTTATAACATGGCCGGCGCAGAGATTGACATTATTTTTAAATCTTTGCGCCGGTTTGTAACACAATATGCGGTATTCCTTTGCAAAAGGCGTGCCTATATCTTGAATTTTCCCAGAAAAATCTGGAAAAGTGTCAAATTGGCAACGGAAATTGTTTCTTCTTCTTAACGATTTATCATCAGCATTATGTTAAGTTGCAGACAGGTTATGTAAAGTGCGCAACCAATTCCGACGATGATCGAGGGAGCCTGCCATGAAATCCGCACGCCGATCTGCCGTATATCGTGTTCTTTCCGCAGCAGCCGCCGCGCTGCTGCTTATTGCGCTTTTGAGCGCGAACGCGCTTGCCGCCGACACGGACGGTCTCACCGTGGAAACGCTCACGTTCCGGGACATTCTGGCGCTTTACGCCGCGGATCGAAACTCCTTCGGCGAAAACGCCCCGGAGACGGATGGCGAGGGCGTGACAAACGCCGCGAAGCGTCTGGCCGAGATGTTTACGTTCACCGTGGGGCTCAACTATACCGGCGAAGGACTCAACTGCAACTATTTCGGCAAGGACATCTCTTCGCAGATGGGTACGGAGCCGTATACCGACGGCAACCGCCTCGCCTCCTACGATGTGGAGATCCTTCCCTGCCGCAGCTACGCCGTGGCGCTGCCGCAGGGGCAGACCACGACGATCTCGGTCTATCTTGCCGGGTACACCAACGCCGCCGCGTCCGGCGGCGTGGAGGCGGTGCTTCACTATGTCTGGCAGGATCAGGGCGTATGGTACGCCGTGAAGGACGATAACCCGTATTACCGTGTCCGCTTCAACGGCAAGAGTGCCCGCGCGCTCGCCGCTGACGGCCTTACCATGGCTCTCGCCCACGCTGAAAACGGCACCGCCGCTATCGGCGCTTGGGAAAATCTCTCCGCCACGCCGGACGGGAACGGCGTCGTGACGCTTCCCGGCAGCACGCTGCTCGCCGGGCAGGGAAGCGCCAATCTCCTTGGCGTGACGGCCGATTTCTCCTCGCTTTCTTACGGCTCTCTCACCCATTCGCTGCTCGCCGTGAGCGATTTTCTCCGCGGCGACACAACGTACCAGACCGGCCCGCTTGTATACAAGCGCGACTGCTTTGAGGCCGGAACGCTGCACCGCGTGCCGGACGGCGAAGCGCTGCGCGAAGGCGTGACCTATGAGTTCCGCGTGCAGTATGCCGAGGCGCTCACCGTTGCGGCAGGGATGCGCGGCGAGGATGTGGGGCTTGTCGTCCGCTCCGAGCTGACGGGCAGGGAATTTCCCGTTTCCGATTTTGTCTGGTACGGGAGCAGCGAGCACCTGACCGGCGATGAGTACAACCCTTACACGATCACGTTTACCTATACTCCCTCGCAGGAGGGCAGCACCGTGTGCAGCTTCGTGCCGGTGAATCTGACCGGCGAGAGCAGCGCGCTTGCCGCCGCGCCCTTCCACGCCTGCGTCGAGACCTCCGCGCCGGCTGCAGAGGCTGCTGCCGCGGAAGTGCCTGCGGCTGAGGCTCCCGCTGTCGTTGAGACCGCCGTTTCCGTAGCGCCGGAGGCTGTACTCCCCACGCCGGCAGCGCCGGCCATTGCGCAGACGCAGCCCGGCAGCGCCACGCCGATGCCGCTGCGCACCGCCGAGAGCGGCGCGCCCGCCACGCGTGCGCTTCTCGCCCAGACGCTCTGGACGCTTTTTGACTGCCCCGCCGCCGAGAGCGACGTGTACTTCTCCGATCTTCCCGCCGATGCGGACGCGGCGCAGGCCATCCGCTGGGCGGCGCAGAGCGGGCTGATCGTCGGCTATGGCGACGGCACATTCCGCCCCGATGAGCCGGTCACGCGCGAGCAGACTGCCGTGATTCTCTGCCGCTACGCCGCGCTGCGCGGCGCAGACACCTCTGCCGCGGGCGATCTTGCCTCGTGGAGCGACGGCAGTTCCGTCAGCTCGTGGGCGCAGCAGGCGATGCTCTGGGCGATGCAGTCCGGCACGATCGCCGCGCACGACGACGGCACCATCGGCGCCCGCGAAACCGCAACCTGCGGCGCGCTCACCGAGATGCTGATGAATTTGCAGACGAAGCTGTGATATACTACAAAGTAAAGGCTCCCTCTGACGAGGGAGCTGTCAGCGAAGCTGACGGAGGGAGAGAAAAAGCGTGTTTTCCGCGCAGAAAGATTTTCTCTCCCTCCGTCAAAAGCTCCGCTTTTGCCACCTCCCTCGTCAGAGGGAGGCTTTTGATTTTGATGAAAGGAAATTTTTTTATGAGCGAAACCAACCTCCCGCTCGAGATCGAGCGGAAATTTCTCATCGCGGCGCCGGACGCGGCGCTGCTTGAGGAAAAGAGCGTAAAGCGCCTTGCGATCGAGCAGGTATATCTCCGCGCCGGTACTTCCGGCGCCGGCCGCCGCATCCGCCGCACCCGCTGCGGCGCGGAGGAACGGTTTTTCTATACGGAAAAAACGCGCGTCACCGCCGTCACACGCATCGAGCGCGAGCACGAAATCTCTGCGGCGGAGTTTGATGCGCTGCTTTCCGAGCGCGACGAGGCGCTGCGCACCATCGAAAAGACGCGCTATCTCGTGCCATTCGGGGGGCACACACTGGAGATCGACGTATTTCCGTTCTGGGATGACCGTGCCTTCTGCGAATGCGAGCTGCAAAGCGAGGACGAGTCTCTCGCGCTCCCGGACTGGCTGCACGTATACCGCGAAGTGACGGAGGACCCCCGTTACACCAACCGCGCGCTCGCCCGCGCTGTACCGGAGGAGACGCTCTGAACCGTATTGCTTTTCCCCGGCAGAATATGGTATAGTAAAAGCGATAAATTTGCCCCGATAGAAAAAGGAGACTTCCCTATGCTCTTTGACGGACTGAGCCCTCTTCTCTGCTGCGTGCTGGGCTATGTCAGCATCATCCTCTACGATCTCAACAACACCTCGCACAACAACGACCGCATGCAGTCGCTCTACACCGTCGGCGCCGGTCTGATCGGCCTCGCGTTTTTCAACACCGTTCTTCCGGGGCTTTCGGAGGCCAACTCCCTGCCCGCGGCGGTACGCGTTATTGCCGGAATTCTGGCGCTCGGTTTTTTCGTGCTGCTCATCTATCTCACCTTCATCACCGGCGGGCGCACCAACTGGAAGAACAAGAATCCCAAGAAGCGCTGGTGGGAAAAGGACCTCGTGACAACGGGAGCGTATGCACTCTGCCGCCACCCGAGCGTTTGGGTGATGCTCTTTTTCTGTCTGCTGCTCATCCCGGCGGCGAACTTTGACCCCTGGTACGCCACGATCTTCAGCGTGTGCGGTCTGCTGCTGGCAATGTATGAAGATATCAACGTTTTCCCCGTGCTCATGCGCGGGTACAACACCTACAAGGACACCACGCCGTTCCTCTTCCCCACGAAGGAGAGCATCCGGCGGTGCTTTAAGGGAAAGAAGGCCAAATAATTCATGCACGACGAACTGACTGCCGTTGATATGCAGAAAATGCGCGAGGAGCTTCGCGAGCGCGAGGAAGTGCTCATGCCGAAGATCCTTGAGGACGTGAAGGTCGCCCGCTCGTTCGGCGATCTGAGCGAAAACTTTGAGTACAAGGCCGCGAAGGCCGAACAGCGCAAGAACATGAGCCGCATCCGCTATCTCAAGCAGATGCTCGCTTCCGCCGTTGTGATCGACGCGAAGTCCGGTACCGACGAAGTTGGCCTCTTCGACCGCGTTGTGCTGTATCTGGAGGACGATGACGAGGAGATGACCGTCCGGTTCGTGACGACGCTCCGGCAGAACGCTCTTGAAGGGCTCATCAGCAAGGAGTCTCCGCTCGGCGAAGCGGTGCTCGGCCACAAGGTGGGAGAGCGCGTATACGTCCACGTGAACGACGATTACGGATACTATGCCGAAATCCGTTCGATTGAAAAAGGCCAAGACGACGCAAGTCTTGAAATAAGCTCTTATTGATATTCCCATCCGTTTTAATGCAGCGAAAGGAGAACTTTCATGTCCGCAACACTCGTTATCATGGCCGCGGGGCTTGCCTCGCGCTACGGCGGGGCGAAGCAGATCGAAAAGGTCGGCCCCGGCGGGGAAATCCTCATGGAGTACACCATCCACGACGCGCAGCGCGCCGGATTTGACCGGTTCGTCATCATTCTCCAGCCGCAGATGCTGGAGGACTTCCGCGCCGTATGCGGCGAGCGGCTCGAAGGAAAGGCACATGTCGATTACGCCTTCCAGAGCTTTGATTCGCTGCCGGACTGGTTCACCGTTCCGGAAGGGCGCACGAAGCCCTACGGCACCGTGACCGCCGTGCTCAGCGGCAAAGACGTGATCTCCGGCAATTTTGCCGTGGTAAATGCCGATGACTACTACGGCCCCTGCGCCTTCACGCTGATGTACGAAGCGCTCGAAAAGCTCCCGGAAACGGGCCGTGGCTGCATGGTCGCCTACAAGCTGCGCAACACCGTGAGCGATTTCGGCACCGTGACGCGCGGCGTGTGCCACATTGACGGCGGCGAGATGACCGCCGTTACCGAGACATTCAAGATCGGCAAAGCGCCGGACGGCTCCATCCGCTCGTTTGCCGATTCCGAGGAGGGCGTCGCGCTTGACGGCGAGAGCCCGGTATCCATGAACTTCTGGGGCTTCACGCCGTGGGCGCTGGGCGAAATGGAGAATTACTTCCATGCGTTCCTCCGCTCCGAGGCGGGCAAGGAGCTCAAGAGCGAGTGCCTGCTGCCGACGATGGTAGGCGATATGCTCCGCGAAGGCACGATGCACGTTGACGCGTACACAACCGAGGAAGCGTGGTTCGGCATGACATACCACGAGGACCGCGCCACGACCGCCGCCATGCTCCGCAAGCTCACCGCCGAGGGCATGTACCCGGAAAATCTGTACTGAACACGGCCTATACAAAACCCGGCTCTTCGGATCGTATCCGAGGAGCCGGGTTTTTGTATTCACTTTACTGCATCGAGCGCGAGCTGCACCGCGCCGTGGAGCGCGTCGTGCTCCGGAAAAACCGGGCGGCAGAAGGATGCGAGCTTCTCGCACACCGCGCGGCGGTAAATATTGTCCTCCGCGAGCAGCCCGCCCGCAAGGGCGCACGGCGCGCCCTTTTCCAGCCGGAGATGCTCCATCGCCGAGCGGACGAGCCGGGCGAGCTCGCCCGCGCCGCGGCGCAGGATATCGAGGCTCACGGTGTCCCCCTGCTCCGCGCAGCTGAGCACAAGCGGCGCGAGCGCGGCAATGTCGCCCTTGCCGCGGTGAGAAAAGTAAACAAAATCAAAAATACCCTGGATGCCGTTGCCGCCGACGGCGCTCATCACCGCGCCGTGGAGCGGATTTTCCGAAAGCCGCCCATCCTCGGTCTGGAGCGCCGCGGCGAGCGCGTCCCGGCCAAGAGCGTAGCCGCTGCCGGGATCGTCGATGATGTGTCCGCCGCCGCCGCAGCGAAATGCTTCTCCGGCGGCGTTTTTGCCGCAGCATATGGAGCCTGTCCCCGCGATGAGAACGCAGCCCGGCTCTTTCATTGCGCCCGCAAGCGCGATCTCATGGTCGCCGCAGAGAAGGAGCTTTCCGGCAAAGCCGCGCCTGACGAGCGCCGCATGCAGTATTTCCCCCGCCGCTGTGCCCGAAACGCCCGCGCCGCCGGCGCACATCGCGCCGCACGCGCTCATGTCGCCGCAGAACGCAAGGATTTCCTCCACGCGGCGGCGAAAGCCGCCCTCGCCGATATCCGAAAGGTTGAATGCGCCGAGCGTTTCCCGCCGGAGCAGCGTCCCGTCCGATGCGCAGACGGCCACGCGGGTTTTCGTCCCGCCGCCGTCGATACCGACAACAAACATATCTCTCACCTCACAGCACCGCGGGCATCTCGCCGCAGCATTCTCCGCCGGAAAACACGTCCGCGAGCGCGGCGAGGGAATCACGCGAATAATCAAACGCCGCGAGCAGCGCCGCATTTTCGGGCATGAGCGGCAGATCGTAGGGGTTGCGCAGCGCCGCCACGGTCATCGGAACGCCCGTTTCCGAAAGCGCCGCCGCGAGAGCGAGCTGCCCGCGGAAAAGGTGCGCGTTGCAGGAGGAAAAAATGATATTCTCCGCCCCCCTCGCGCGCTCTGCGAGCGATACGATCTCCGTCTCGTCCGGGTCCTTGGAACAGACGGCGAACGCTGCGCCAAAGCGCGCGCCCATATACTCCGGGAACGCCTTCGCCTCCGGGTCGGCGTTCGAGGCCTGCGTCATGCGGTAATCGGCGCAGCCGCAGAAAAACGTCTTTTCGCTCGCGATGCACGCCCTGCCGCGCACCGCGGTGACCGCCTCGCGCGCCATGCGCGCTGCGGCGGCAAAATCTTCCGCCCGCCCGGCGCTCGCCGGTTTGGCGGGATGTATCCATTGCTCCTTCGCACGGAGGATGCGCCGCACGGATTCATCGAGTTCCCGCGCATCAATCGTCCCGCTCTCGGCGGCGGCGAGCGCCGCCGCGGCGCTCTCGCGCTGCATAGCAGCGTTACTCGAAACGAACACCATATCCACGCCCGCGCGCATTGCCTCCACAACGCCGTGCGCCGTGCCGTAATGCTGCCGGATGGCATCCATCACCATGCAGTCGCTGAGAATGAGCCCATCAAAGCCCAGTGTTTCGCGCAGAAGGCCGTGCATGATCGTGCGCGACATCGTAGCCGGAACGCCGTTCGGTTCGATCTTCGGGAAGAGGATATGGCTGCTCATGATAGCGGGGATGCCCGCCTCGATCGCCGCGCGGAACGGCAGGAGCTCACACGCTTCGAGCTCGGAGAGCGTTTTCTCGATGCACGGGAGACCGATGTGCGAGTCTACGGCGGTATCGCCATGGCCGGGGAAATGCTTGCCGCAGCAGAGCATGCCGCCGTTCCGGTATCCCTCCACAGCCTTTGCGCCGAAGAGCGCAACGCGCTGCGGGTCGTCCCCGAAGCTTCGCACGCCGATCACGGGGTTCATGGGGTTGGAGTTTACATCGAGGTCGGGCGCGAGATTGAAATTGACGCCGACGCCGCGCAGCTGCCGCGCCGTGATCTCTGCGGCGAGAGCCGCGTTTTCCGGCTTTCCGGTCGCCGCGAGCGCCATGCTGCCGGGGACGTTCACCGCGTCCCACGGGAGGCGCGTCACCATGCCGCCCTCCTGATCGATGGTGATAAAAGCGTCGTGCCCGGTCGCGCCGCGGATGAGCGATCGGATATCCGCGCACAGGCGCGCAAGCTGCGCCAGGCTTTCAATATTATACCGGAAGAGAATGACGTTTCCGATCTTATATTCCCGCACCAGCGCGGCAAACTCCGCCGGGATCGTCGTCCCAGGGAAGCCGAACACCAGCCGCTGGCCGGTCTTTTCCCGAATGTCCATATTTTTCCTCCTTATTCGTAGAGAAGGTAGGGTTTCCGCCGCTCGGTGAACGCTGCGCACTCGCGCCGGGCGCGCGCGATGAGCGTCTCGGCGTCCCAGCCGGGGTGTTCGAGTTCCCTGTGCCCGGCGAGGAGCGATATAAAGGGGCGTCCGTCCTCCCGGACGGGCGGGAGAAGGGCGAAATCGTTGGGGTACATGTCCCGCACAAGTGCAAGCAGCCGGAGGCCGAGCTCCGCCGGGCGGAGCGCCGCGGCGTCCATCACGTGCAGGTGCACGCCGCCGCAGAGCGTCCCGGCGTGCTTGGAGGCCGTGGGTGTGAAGTACGCGGGCGTCACGGCGAGACCCGGCAGCGCGAGAGCCTCGAGCTCCCGGCAGAGGGCTTCCGCATCGATGAACGGCGCGCCGAGCAGCGCGAACGGATCCGCCGTGCCGCGTCCTTCCGAGAGATTCGTCCCCTCCAGAAGGCACGTGCCGGGGTACAAAAGCGCCGTTTCATACCGCGGCATTGCAAGGCTTGGCATAACCCATGGCCGGCCCCAGCCGGGGAAGCTCACACGGGAATCATACCCCTCGCAGCGCACAATGTCCAGATCGCATCCCATGTTCTCCTCGGCATTCACCATGCGGGCAAACTCGCCGCAGGTCATGCCGTAGCGCGGCGGGATCGTATGACAGCCGACGAAGCTCTCCATCCCCGCTTCGAGCACGACGCCCTCGGCGGCGCGCCCCAGCGGATCGGGACGGTCGAGCACAACGAGGCGCTTTCCGTATTCCGCGCAGTCGAGCAGCAGGTTTTTGAGCGTGGAGATAAACGTATAATACCGGCAGCCGACATCCTGAATGTCGTAGATGAGCGTATCAAATTCCGAGGCCGTCTCGCGCGTCAGGCGCTTGGAGCCGGGGCGGTACAGGCTTTTTACGCTCAAGCCGGAAGGCGCGTCGATGCTGTCGGAAAACACCTCGCCCGCGGCCTTGTCGCCGCGGACGCCGTGCTCCGGCGCAAGCAGAAGCCGGAGATCGCAGACCTCCTTTAAAACATCGATGCTGCTGCGATTATCGGCGCTGCGGCCGGAAGGCGCTGTGACGAGCGCGGCACGGCCGGGAATATGTGCGGCGAGGGAAGGACTGTCAATACCGAATCGGATCATGAAAACACCCCTTTACAAAGCGGCGGACAGGAAGTAAACTTTTCTTAGTTTATAGCAAAAATGGGAGGTCTCATCACCATGGAACATCCCCTGAAAACGCTGTGGGAAAAGCCGTCGCGGCTCGTGATCGGGTTTATGTCCGGCACATCGGCGGACGGCGTAGACGCCGCGCTCGTGCGCATCACGGGCTGCGGCACGCGCACACGAGTCCAGCAGCTCGGCTTCTGCTTCGTGCCGTTTTCGGACGAAGTACGCGCGGAGATACTGCGTCTCGCCGGAGGCGGCGCGGCCGCAGCGGCGGACTTCTGCCGGATGAATTTTCTGCTCGGAGAACTCTTCTGCGAGGCGGGCGAGGCGCTTTGCGCGCAGACCGGCACAAAGCTCTCCGACATCGATCTCATCGGCAGCCACGGCCAGACATTCTGGCATATCCCGGAGAAGGAGGAATACCTCTCGCGCTCCTTCACGAGCACGTTCCAGCTCGGCGAGGAGGCCGTGCTTGCCGAGCGCTTCGGCTGCCCGGTCGTGGGCAATTTCCGCGTCCGCGACGTGGCCGCGGGCGGGCTCGGCGCGCCGCTTGTGCCGTATACGGAGTTCCTGCTCTACCGCAGCGAAACGGAGCACACGGCGCTGCAGAATATCGGCGGCATCGGGAACATCACGCTGCTCCCGGCGGGGTGCACGCTTTCGGACGTGACGGCGTTTGACACCGGCCCGGGCAACATGCTCATCGACGCGGCCATTGCGCGCATCACAAACGGCGAAAAGCGCTTCGATGCAAACGGCGCTATGGCGGCCTCCGGCCGCGTGAGCGAAGCGCTTCTCGCGCAGCTCATGCGCGACCCTTACCTCTCCCGCCGTCCGCCGAAAACGACAGGCCGCGAGCACTACGGCGCGGCGTTCGTGGACGCCATTTTCGCCGCAGCGAAAGAGCTGAAGCTCTCCAACGAGGACATTCTCGCCACCGTTACAGACTTCACTGCGTGGACGATCACCGCGGCGATCTCTGATTTCTGCGCCGTGCGCCCCGCGCGGCTCATCGTCGGCGGGGGCGGCAGCCGAAACAGTACGCTCATGGCGGATATCGCCGCCGCGCTTCCCGACGTGTGCGTGCTCACAAACGAGGATCTCGGCTTTGACGGCGACGCCAAGGAGGCGGTCGCCTTCGCGGTACTGGCCAATGAGGCAATCTTTGCCCAATGCAGCAACGCGCCCGGCGCTACCGGCGCGCGGCACGGCGCGGTGCTCGGGAAGATCACGCTTTAATCAAAGAAGTATGCGAGCGCCGCGCGCAGCGACGCATCCCAGAAATCCCAGCTGTGCGCGCCCGGCCAATGCTCGAACCGGTGCGTAATGCCGAGCGACGCAAGATGCGCGGAAAAGCGCTCGTTCGCCGCGTACAGCCCGTCCTGCTCGCCGCAGGAGAGATAAACTCCGGGGGCATCCCCGGAGAGCCGTTCCGCCAGGACGAAAAGATCGTCCTTCGGCGGAACGGTTTTTTCTTCGCCGAAAATGGCGGTGAGCTCCGTTTCCCGGAGCGAGAGCGACTGGCGCTCTATGGTGCGGCGCAGATCGGAAACGCCCGAAAAGCTCGCCGCGCCCGCGTAGCGTTCGGGGTACGTGAGCGCGCATTTCATTGCGCCGTACCCGCCCATGGAAAGGCCGAAAATATAATTCCGCTCCCGCGCCGCGCTAAGACCGAACATCCGGCGGCACACGGCGGGCAGCTCTTCGGAGACATACGTAAAATACGGCAGGCCATATACCATATCGGTATAAAAGCTGCGCTGCACCTCCGGCAGCACAACGGCAATGCCGCGCTCACGCGCATACCGCTCCACGGCGGTGTAGCGCGTCCAGCCGGTGCAGTCGTCCGTCAGGCCGTGGAGAAGATAGAGCGTTTTTGCATCATGCAGATCGCCCTTATCGGGCAAAATCACGTCCACCGCCGTCGCCATGCGCAGCGATTCCGCGGCGATCTCGCAGCGAAGAAACGCCATGCTCAGCCCTCCAGCGCGGCGGCGATGCGTCCATTGGCGCGTGCAAGCAGCGCCTCCGCTTCGGCCTTATCCACGCCGAGCAGCAGCATGACGATGGCCGCTTTGCAGGCGTAGTTTGTCTCGGCGAGCGCGGCACGCGCCGCGGCGTCCTCCGCGCCGGTCGCCTGGCGCACAATGCGCACGCACCGCTCGCGGAGCTTTTCGTTTGAGGCCTTCACATCCACCATGAGGTTGCCGTAGACCTTGCCGAGCTTCACCATCACGCCGGTGGAGAGCATATTCAAAATCATTTTCTGCGCCGTGCCGCTCTTCATGCGCGTGGAGCCCGTGATAACCTCCGGCCCCGGCACGGGAGAGATGGCAATATCGGCGTGCGCCTCGGCCTCGCAGCCGGGGCAGCACGTGACCGCGACGGTGAGAGCGCCGGTGCTTTTCGCATAGTCGAGCGCGCCGAGGACATACGGCGTCCGGCCGCTCGCAGCGATGCCGACAACGCTGTCGTTCTCCGTCAGATCCAGCGCCTTCAGATCGTCCGCACCCAGATTCCGGTCGTCCTCCGCGCCTTCGACGGCGGCAAACATCGCGCCGTAGCCGCCGGCGATCACCGCACGTACAAGTTCCGGATCGGTAGAGTACGTCGGGGGACACTCAGCGGCGTCGAGCACGCCGAGACGGCCGGACGTGCCGCAGCCGGTATAGATGAGCCGTCCGCCGCGCTGCATCCGTGCATAGATGCCGTCGATGGCATCGGCGATCTGCGGACAGACCGCTTCGACCGCCTCGGCGACCTTTTTATCCTCGTTATTGATGAGAAGCACCATATCGAGCGTCGGCAGACGGTCGATGTGCTCCGAGGCAGCATTGCGCTGCTCGGTGGCCAGTTTTCCGATGTCGGTCATTCACTCGTCCTCCAGTTTTTTGACGATGCGCATCTGCTCGGCGGGGATCATGAAGCACTCGCAGTACCCCTTCCGCCCCTCGATGCCGCGCAGGCGCTTGAGATGGGAATAGTATTCCTTGTACGGAAAGCTTGTGCTGTGCACGGCAAACCAATGGTGCTCGATGGCCTTTTCCCAGAGCGCGAAGCCGTCGGACACGTCGAGATAGACATAGGGCGCAAAGCCCTCGGCATCCTCCCAGTTTTCCGCATAGTACAGATGGCGGGCAAAGTGGCGCGGGAGAGATCGTTCAAAGCCCTCGATGGCGGCATAAAACCAGGCGTCCGTCACGATGCGGTGGCAGGCCGCATGGTCCTTGTGCATGCTGTGAGCGTGGTGGGTAATGAGGATATCGGGCTTCACGCGGCGGATCACGTCGCAGACAGCGAAGCGCGCCTCGTCGTTATCGGGGAGCAGCCCGTCCGGGTAGTCCAGAACGATTGCCTCGCCGCCGAGCTCAGCGGCAAAGGCCTCCGCCTCGGTGACCTTGCTTTTCCGGTATTCGGCGACATTTGCTCCCGCGGGCGCGCCCTTTTCCCCGGCGGTGAGCGCCAGCGTCACGCTGCGTCCGCCCTTCACGGTGTTCGCCGCGAGCAGCGCGCCGCAGGTAAGCTCCATATCGCCGATGTGCGCGCCGACGGCCAGTATCGTTTTGCTCATGGTTTCAGCTCCTTTATCATCACGGCGAAATACCGCCGCGGCGTGAATCCGGCTTCCTTATAGATGTTCTGCGCCGGGTTATCGGTTCCGGTGAAGAGCGACATATACTGCGCGCCGCACTCCTTCTCCGCACGGCAGAGCCGGTAAAAAAGGAGCTTCCCCAGCCCGTGGCCGCGGTACGTTTCCTCCACGGCGATGCCCGCAAAGTACCCGCGCCCCGTCGGCTCCGGGTACACCGGGCCGGTAAAGCCCGCGACGGTGTCGCCGGAGAGGCCGACGAGCAATCGCATGCCGCCGTGCGCCGCGGCGGGGATCTCCGCGTCCCACATGGAGTTACCGAGCGAGCGCACCATCTCGTCCACGCCGCGGTGGACGCCCTCTTTGTACCAATCGACCGTATAGCCCTGCGCGGCCATTTTCGCTGCGCGCTCCTCCATCGCGGCGGGGTACGTAAACGCCGCGAGATCGAGATACATCGCCATCTCGGTCGCCGCCTCACGGTAGCCGAGCGAGAGCATCCGCTCGTAGAGCGGGATGTCCTTCGGTATGCCGGGCATGTTGTTGTGCTGATGGCCGGCGGTGCCGGGGATGATCCACGGCAGACGCAGGGGATTGAAAAACGTGACGGCGGCGGCGCTCTTGCCCTTGGCGCGAAACGAATCCTCGATCGCGCCGAGCAGGAGCGCGGTATTCTCCGCCGTATCAAAATCCTCTTCGAGCAGCACGCAGCTCACATAGCCGCGCACCGCGCCCTGTGCGAGCGCATCCCCTGTGCAGCCCGCGGCAAAGCCGCGAAGCGCGCCGCGCTCTTCCAGCACAAACGTGCTCTCGGCGCAGAACGCCGGATGCGCAAGCAACAGGGCACCCAGCCCTTCGGCATCCAGCGGTGCGTATCCCGCCGCCGTGCCCGCGGTATTCCACAGGCGCCGGACCTCCGGCGCGTCCGCGCGGTCATACAAACGAAGCTCCATAAAACCCTCCGTATCTTACAAAAGGGCTGCTGCGTTTCGCAGCAGCCCTTTGGGAATCTGGTATCAGCCCTTGACGGCGCCGATCGTGACGCCCTCGAGGAAGTATTTCTGCAAGGCGAAGAACAGAATAAACATCGGCAGCGCCGAGAGCGTTGCGCCCGCCATCATGGGGGCAAAGAGCGTCTCGTTCGCAAACTTGAAGGTCTTGAGACCGACCTGGATCGTGAACATATAGTCCTTGCTCGTCACGAGGAACGGCCAGAAGAACGTGTTCCAGCTGGACAAAAACGTGTTGATCGCCATGACCGCCAGCACGGTTTTGGAAAGCGGCAGGATGATGCGCGCGAAAATGCCGAGCTGGTTGCAGCCGTCGAGCTTGGCCGACTCGATGAGCGGCGTGGGGATGCTCGTGAAAAACTGCTTGGCGAGAAAGATGTTGTAGGATGTCACGACGCCGGGCAGGATCATGGCGGCATAGGTATTCGTCATGTGCAGCTTGTTCGCGATGAGAATGTAGAGCGGCACCTGCGTGATCTGGTACGGGATCATCATCGCCACGAGGATCAGCCCGAACAGCCACTGGCGGCCCTTGAAGCGGATCTTCGAGAAGGCGTAGCCCGCCATGGAGGCGAACACCACGTTGCCCACAACCGTTGCTGTGGAGACGATGAGGCTATTGCCGATCCAGCGGACGGAATACTTGCTGAAATTGAAGAACGCCTTATAGGAGTCAAGCGTAAACGCGCGCGGGATAATGCTTCGGGACGTGCCCGCCGTGGCGACGGCGGGGCCGAACGACGACATAATCATATAGAAGATCGGGAAGAGCGTTAAAAGTGCGAAGAGGATGAGGATCACCGCAAGGAGGATGTTGCGCGCGATGCGCTTTTCGGGGTGGTTTACGTGGGGGGAGTAAAGTCCTGTCGTAGCCATACCGTGCCTCCTTTCAGTATTCGACGTCCGTGCCCATGAGCTTGAACTGCACGAGCGAAATGAGCGCAATGACGATGGCAAGCAGGATAGCCTGCGCGCAGGCGAGACCGAACTTTGAGTACTCAAAGGCGTTCTTGTAGATGAGAAGGCCGATCATCGTTGTGCTGTTGTCCGGGCCGCCGCCGGTCATCATAAAGGCGTTCTGGAACACCTGGAACGAGCCGATGATACCCGTCACGAGCAGAAAGAGCGTCGTCGGCTTCACAAGGGGGAACACGATGTAGCGCACCTTCTGGAAGAACGTTGCGCCGTCGAGCTCGGCGGCTTCAAAGTAGCTGTTGTCGATGCCGAGGAGCGCGGCTATGTAGATGATGATGTTGCTGCCCTGTCCGGAGAGGATCGCCATGAGCATCAGCGAGAGCATGGACGTTTTCGAGCTGGAGAGCCAGTTCTGCGACGGGATGCCGAAGAACATCAGCACCTGGTTGAAAAGGCCGTCCGGCGAGGAGTCGTACAGCCACAGCCACACGACCGAGAGCGCCACGCCCGAGGCGATGCCGGGCAGATAGTAAACGGACTTGAAAAGCGACTGCGTTTTCTTTTTGAACGGCAATATCATGATCGCGATGGAGAAGGCGATCAGCAGCGACAGAGGAACCACGACGGCCGTGTACACAATGGTGTTCTTCACCGCTTTATAAAAGAGCGCGCTTTTGAAGGTGTCGATATAGTTCTTCAGCCCGATGAATTCCGAGCCGAAGGGCTTGTACTTCAGAAAGCTCGTGCGCACGGCGCTGACCACGGGGTAGAGCGTGAACGTCACGAACACCACCATGGCGACAAATATGAAGAAATAGCCCCACCGATCCTCGCTGGTGAACCGGAACCGGCGATCGGCGAGCGTTCTTCCTCTGGCTTTGCTCATAGTCTTCCCTCCACGAATGAATGTGGATCAACTCAAAGCGTGGCTTCGAGTCGAAACTAATTGCCCCGCCCGGCCATGCCGGGCGGGGCAGAGTGGTTATGCGTTATTTGCGGAGATAAACCAACGCTTAGAGAGCGCCGGAGACGCAGCCGTCGGCGCCGAACGCCTCGGTAGCGGCGGAGCAGACAGCGTCATAGACTTCCTGCGCGGTGGCTTCGCCGGCAAGGAGAGCCTGGAACTTCGGAACGATGACTTCGTCCATGATGGTCTTGGCAGAAGCGCTCTGCTCGGCGGTCACACCGGCGGGAGGCGCAACGACAAGGCCGATGCAGCGGGCGGCGGAGGCAACGTTGCCCTCGTCAAGGCCTTCGGGGGAGACGTAAGCGTCGCGGCCGGTCTGGCAGACGGGCTCGAGAAGCAGGGTCTGGTCAACGGCAGCGATGCGCTCGCCGGAGGAGATGTAGTCGAGGAACAGGCACACGTTCTTGAGGTGCTCGTCGGTGGTCTTGTTGTTGCGGAGGGCGATCAGGCCGTCCACGGAGCCGAAGCAGGAGGCTTCCGCGCCTTCCATCGTCGGAACGGGCAGGAACGCGTAGTTCACGGGGATGGAGTTTTCCACGGCGGTGCCGTCGTTGGCCTCAAGAGCGGCGTTGTTCTTGTTGATGTTGTTCTCAAAGAGCGGCATGGCCTTGCCGAAGATCATGGCCTTGCCCTGCTGGCACATGACCATGCGCTGGCCGGCCTCGATGCCGTAGTTGGGCATGTAGCCGGACTTGGTCATCTCTTCCACGGCCTCGAGCAGCTTGAGCATGTTCTCGGAGGTGTAGGCATACTTGAGATCGTCGGTGAATGCGTTGTTCAGACCCGCGGCGACGCCGAAGATGTTCAGGAAGTCGGACGCGGTGACGCCGGAGTTGGCGAACACGAAGCCGAAGCAGTCATCGGTGGTGCCGTTCTTGATGACTTCGAGGAACTCCTCGTACGTCCAGCCTTCGGACTGGATCTTCGCAAGATCCGCGCCGGCGGCCTCGAGCATTTCCTTGTTGCCGCCGATGGACTGAATGGTGATGTACAGGGGCAGGCCGTAAATGGTGTTCTCAATGGTCATGTAGTCGAGAGCGTTCTGGTCGTAGTCCGCAAGGCGGTCGGCGTCCATGTACTTCGCAATGTCAACGGCGATGCCCAGCTCAACGAAGCTGCCGATGGAGGAGTAGGAGACCTCGGCGATGTCCGGAGCTTCGCCGGCGTTCGCCATGGTGGAGAGCTTGCTGTTGTGATCTTCCCAGGAGGTCTTGATCACTTCGATCTGGATTTCGGGATGCAGTGCGGTGAACTCGGCGACATAGGTGTCGATGTCGTCCAGATAGGTGCCGGAAACCGGGGGAACCATCACGGTGACGGTGTCGGTGGGCTGCTGGCCGCAGGCGGCGAGAGCGAAGAGCATAACGAGGGCAAGGATCAGTGCAAGGATCTTTTTCATGTTGACGCTCCTTTTTCTTCCTTAAATAATATTATCCGAGATCCCTTTGGGGGATGTGGATACGGTGTTGGCCCGGTTCACACCGTCGAATTCGATGTAGAACCGGTAGCTGTCGCCCCGATAGGCCGAATACGTCACCTCCACGGTGACGCCCTCGGGGTTTGTAACGTGGCGCTCGATGAGCAGCACGGGCGCGCCCTCCGGGATGTCGAGCAGCTTGGCCTGCGCCGCGTCTGCAAGAGCGGCTTCCATGTACTGCTCGCCGGTCTTGAGCGCAAGGCCGCGGCTCGTGAGCGCCGCATAAAGGGAGTGATTTTTCAAATCGGTATCGAGAATGCCGCGGCAGAGCGAGGCGTTGAGCGCGGTGTGTTCAATGGCCATGGGCACGCCGTCGGCCAGACGCAGGCGGCGGATGAGGATGTAAGGCTCGCCCGGCGCGATGCGAAGGCCGCGCGCGATGGCCGCGTCCGCCTTCTTCTCCCCGGCAAAGAGGAGCTGCGAGCTCGCCTTCTTGCCGCGCTTGGCCATGTCCTCCGTGAAGCCGGAGACCTGCATGAGCGGCTGGATGAGCTTGCTGGCGGAAACGAACGTCCCCTTCCCCTGTCTGCGGTATACCGAACCGAGAGATTCCAGCTCCGCGACGGCATGGCGCACGGTCATGCGGCTCGTGCCGTACCGCTGGCAGAGCTCGCGCTCCGAGGGGAGCGCCTGATCCGGCTGGAGGCTGCCGTTTTCGATGGCGCGGAGGAGATCGTCGCGTATCGTTTTATAGAGCGCGCGTTCCTGCATGATGTGCGCTCCTCCGTTCCGGCGAAAGTCCGCCATGATGGGCAACTGGTATATACCAGTTAGTTCGTTCATCATAGTATAGATTGTATACTCCGTCAATAGAGAACCGTGTTGTGCCGGGGAAATTTGTCATTTTGCACTTTTTCTCCGGCAGATTCTTAGTAGAAACGCTAAACGAAAGTCGTCTGTTTGTGTAAACGGCTTCTCACTGCTTTTTGCGCATATATGCGGTATACTCTAAAGCAAAAGCGAACTGCGGAAGGAGGTCGGCACATGACAAAAAAGAACCAGCAGATCCGTTATACTCTGGCTACTCATGCCATTGAAAAGCTGACACCGAGCAAAAGCGCCCTCCGCCTCTGCGAAGAAGTATCCAGCGGCAGTATGACCGCCGATGCAGCAGTCGCAGCCGTTCTTCAGCCGCACGGACTGAAGAAAGCAAGAAGCCATGGATAAAAGCTTTGGAAAATACGATGTATATTCCATTTTCGGATCGATCTACTGCTATAAAGATACCAATGTCTTGAAAAACCGTTTCGGTCTGCGGGATGGTAAAAAAGCTTCGCGCGCTGGAGGCCGACATTTCCACGATCCGGCAGAACGATTTGCTCATTCACCCAATCTGCGGGCATTTCACAGCCAACCACCTATGCCGTATTCATCGATATCTGCTGGGCGACATCTTTTATCAAGAAGATCCAAAATATAATGTAATTCCTATATGCAAAGTCTGGACTTCCACGATACAGGTATAGAAGCAGCTCCGGCTGCAAAAGCGGAGTCTGAATAAGAAAACATGGATTTTCCCCCGCAGACAACATCTGCGGGGAAAAACTGTTTACAGCCATTCGCCGAAGAATTTTTCGTTGGAACAAGGCGCTTTTTCTTGCAATGCTTTGTGCATTGCAAGAAAAAGGAACGCAATCCCGGCGGAAAAGGCTCGGCGAAGGGGCTATGGTTTCTTATGGGGACGCAACTAATGCAGCCGGAGCTTTTGGCGCACCACAAATAAAAAACAATCCGACCGCCGATGGCGATCGGATTGTTTTGGCACGCCGTAAGGGATTCGAACCCCTGACCTTCTGGTCCGTAGCCAGACACTCTATCCAGCTGAGCTAACGGCGCATATCTGTGACGCTCATTTAAAATAGCACAGCCGGAAGGAAAAAGCAACCCCTTTTTTTGAAAAATCAAAAAT
The DNA here is from genome assembly GCA_934511165.1 of uncultured Oscillospiraceae bacterium. Taxonomy (GTDB): domain Bacteria; phylum Bacillota; class Clostridia; order Oscillospirales; family Oscillospiraceae; genus Apopatocola. The sequence continues at coordinate 62,407 of CAKSWA010000001.1, forward strand.
AATTTTTCGTTTCGGCGGTCAAGCGCTGCTTTCGGCTCTCAGCGGCACAGCGCGTCGGAGACGTCGTCGATCACATCGCCCATACCCTTGAGCGCGCGGCTCACCATACGCTTGCCGTCGTTGCGCTTGGCCTTGGGCGCCATCATCATGCAGAGCGCGCCGCCCGCCACCATGCCGATACCGAGACCCGTCATAAATTTTCTGCCGTTCATCATCATGGAACATTTACCTCCCATACGTTTTTGTATGGGTAGTATGCCCGTTATTCGCGCACGCTACACACAAAACAATGCCATTCTTCTTCGCAAAAATGCTTTTCGACGGTATAGCCCGCTTTTTTTAGCGCGTGCTCGATCTCGTCCTGCCGTCCCTCGATGATGCCGGAGGTCACGAACGTGCCGCCGGGCGCGAGAAATTCCCGCGAGAGCGGCGCGAGGGGCAAAATAACGTCCGCAACGATGTTCGCAAGCACAATGTCAAATCCCGTGCCGAGCGCAGCGCGCATGCCCTTGTCCGAGAGGATGTCTCCGGCGTACACGCGAAAGCGATCCGCGCCGATGCCGTTGAGCGCGGCATTGTCCATCGCAACGTCCGGCGCTTTGGGGTCGATGTCGCAGCCGACGGCCTCGCGGCAGCCGAGCACGAGCGCACCGATGGAGAGAATACCGCTGCCGCAGCCGAGATCGAGCACGCACTTGTCCGGCGCGGCAAGCGTTTCGATGGCTTCCAGACACATGCGCGTTGTGGCGTGGCTGCCGGTGCCGAAAATGAGGCCCGGATCGAGCCGCAGCGGTACGCGCCCGTCCGCAGGCTGCTCCTCCCACGCGGGGACAACGACGAGCTTTTCCCCGATGGGCAGGGGCTTATAGTACTGCTTCCAGTTGTTCTCCCAGTCCTCGTCGGCGATGACGCGCGTTTCAACGCTGTACCCCGCCGCGCGCACCGCAGCGAGCACGCTCTCGCCATCGGCATCGCACGAGAGCCAGAACTTCACGCGCGACACGCCGGAAAGGCTCTCCTCGAGCGCTTCGTCCACATAGTCCCAGCAGGCGCGGTTATTTTCCAGAAAATCATGGAAATCCTGTTCGTTTTCAATACTCATCCCGCCGACGCCGAGCTCGGCGAGCGCGTTGCAGAGCTCCTCCGGATCGTCCCCGCCGGGAACGGTGCATTCCAGCCATTGCATAACGTTGTCTCCTTTTATTGCTTGATTACATATCTGCCGAAAGTGTAACGTCGATTTTCTCTCATGTCAAGGAAATATTCCGCCCCGTTCCCTTGCAGTTTGGGCGGACATTTGTTAGAATAAAGTGTTATAAAATGTCCTTTCTATTTTCTTCTCTTTTGTAATTAAAAAATGGAGATAAAAGACCGAATGAAATACGCAAACTGGAATGTGCCGGAGCGCGGCGCGGAGATACCGCGGCCGCTTCTTGCCGCCGGCTGCACGCCGCTGCTCGCGGCGATCTTGCACCTGCGCGGGCTTTCCGAGCCCGGCGCGGCGCGCTCGTTCCTCCGCGGCGGCGCGGAAACACTCACAAACCCTCTCGAACTCACCGGTATGGTGGACGCCGTGCAGCGGCTCTCCCGCGCCGTGGCGACGGGCGAGCACGTCGCCGTATACGGCGATTACGACGTGGACGGCATCACCGCCGCGTGCCTGCTCACCGATTACCTCCGCTCGCGCGGCCTCACCTGCGAGCTCTACATCCCCGACCGCATCCGCGAGGGATACGGGCTCAACATTGCCGCCATCGACGTGCTCGCGGAAAAGGGCGTCACGCTCATCGTGACGGTGGACTGCGGCGTTACGAATCTCGAAGAGACGGCCTATGCCGCGCAGCGCGGCGTGGACATGATTGTAACCGATCACCACGAGTGCCGCGAATCGCTCCCGGAGGCGGAGGCGGTCGTCGATCCCAAGCAGCCGGACAGCAATGGCGTCGGCACGGCGCTCGCGGGCGTGGGCGTGGCGTTCAAGCTCGTATGCGCCATGGACGGCGACGCCGGAAAAATGCTTGCGCGCTACGGCGACCTTGTCGCGGTCGGCACGGTGGCGGATGTGATGCCGCTGCTCGGCGAAAACCGCTTCATCACGCGCTGCGGTCTGCAGAAGATCGCTGCGGGCGACTGCCGCCCCGGCTTTCTTGCGCTGGCGGAGGAGGCGGGCGTACGCGATAAGCCGTTCACCGCTTCGACCGTGGGCTTTTCTCTCGCCCCGCGCATCAACGCCGCCGGCCGGCTCGGTGAGCCGAGTCTCGCAGTGCGGCTGCTCGAAGAGACCGATCCGCGCCGTGCGCGGGTGCTTGCTGCGGAGCTCTGCGCCAAAAACCGCGAGCGCCAGGCGCTCGAAACGGAGATCTGGCGCGAGGCGGTTGAACGCCTGCACGGCGAGCGGCCGGACGCGCCGATCGTCCTCGCCGCGGAAAACTGGCACCCCGGCGTGATCGGCATCGTCGCCTCGCGCCTGACGGACGCCTACAGCGTCCCGGCGGTGATGATCTGTCTCGACGGCGAGAGCGGCAAGGGTTCCTGCCGCAGCACCGGCTCCTTCAATCTTTTCGAGGCGCTTTCGGCGTGCTCGGACTGTCTGGAGGGCTTCGGCGGCCACGCGATGGCTGCGGGCGTCACGGTGCATCGCGGCCGCGTGGACGAGTTGCGCGAGCGGCTTCGCGAATACTATCTCTCCCACCCCGACCGGACGCTTCCGGCGCTGGAGGCGGATCTTCTCGTCGATTCGCCGGAGCTTCTGACGATGGCCTCCGTCGAATCGCTCGACGAGCTGGAGCCGTGCGGCAACGGCAATCCCCGGCCGCTGCTTTATATGGAAGGCGTTTCTCTTGACTCCGTGCAGCCCATCGGCGGCGGAAAGCATCTGCGGCTGAAGCTTTCAAAATTCGGCCAGACCTACGACGGCGTATTTTTCTCCCAGACCGCGCCCGCGCTCGGCGCGCGCGCCGGGCAGCGCTGCGACATTGTATTTGTGCCGCAGATCAACGAATTTCACGGCCGGCGCAGCGTGCAGCTCGTGATCACCGATCTGCGCCGAAGCAAAGAAGGATAAAATCATGGCAGAAGAAATTGTGGAACAGGGCTATCGGGAGCTTGCCGATACCATTTTGGAACATAACCCCGGCGTCGATCTCGGCCGGGTGCGCGCGGCGTTTGAGCTGGCCGACCGCGCCCACAGCGGGCAGAAGCGCAAGGCGGGCACGCCGTATGTGACACACTGCGTCGCCGCCGCACAGATCTGCGCGGAGATGGGGCTCGACGAGGACAGCATCGTGGCGGCGCTGCTGCACGACTGCATTGAGGATACCGCCATCACCCACGAGGACATCGCCCGGCAGTTCGGCGCCGAGGTCGCCGACATTGTCGAGGGCGTCACGAAGCTGACCCGCGTGCAGTTTACGAGCCGCGAGGACGAGCAGATGGAAAACCTCCGCAAAATGCTCATGGCCATGGCGAAGGACATCCGCGTCATCCTCATCAAAATCGCCGACCGGCTGCACAACATGCGCACAATGGAATACATGGTCGCGCAGAAGCAGCTGGAAAAGTCGCTCGAAACGATGGAGATTTATGCGCCCATCGCCCATCGGCTCGGCTTGCAGAAGGTGAAATGGGAGCTCGAAGACCTCTCGCTCAAATACCTCGACCCGGACGGCTACCGCGAGATCATCACCTACCTTGACAGCAAGGCGGACGTGCTCAACAAGTTCATATCCGATGTGGAAAAGAAGATTACCGACCGGCTCACCGAGTACAATATCCACGCAACGGTACAGAGCCGCATCAAGCACACCTACAGCATCTACCGCAAAATGTACACGCAAAAGCGCGGACTGGACGAGATTTTTGACCTGTGCGCGTTCCGCGTTATCGTAGACGACATCCCCGACTGCTACAATGTCCTCGGCCACATCCACGACATGTTCCGTCCCGTGCCGGGCCGGTTCAAGGACTACATCGCCACGCCCAAGCCCAACGGCTACCAGAGCGTGCACACGACCGTCCTCGGCGAGGAAGGCATCATGTTCGAGGTGCAGATCCGCACCTGGGAGATGCACCGCATCAGCGAATACGGCATCGCCGCGCACTGGAAATATAAATCCGGCGGCGCGGGCGTCCGCGCCGGAGACGAGGAGAAGTTCGCCTGGATCCGCCGTCTGCTCGAAGCGCAGCAGGATACCGACGCGCAGGACTTCGTCCACGATCTCAAAATGGACATGTTCAACGACGAAGTGTTCGTATTCACGCCGCAGGGCGACGTGGTGAACCTCCCCGCCGGCGCCTGCCCGATCGACTTTGCCTACGGCATCCATTCCGCCGTCGGCAACCGGATGATCGGCGCGAAGGTCAACGGCCGCATCGTGCCGTTTGACTATACGCTGCAAAACGGCGATATCGTCGATATCATCACGTCCAAATCCGCGCCGGGGCCGAGCCGCGATTGGATGACGCTCTGCAAATCCAACGCCGCCCGCTCCAAGATCCGCCAGTGGCTCAAAAAGGAGCGCCGCGAGGAGAACATCGTCCGCGGCAAGGAGATGTTTGAAAGCGAGCTGCGCCGCGCGGGACTCACGGCAGCGTATCTCGAGGACGACGAGCTTTTGCAGACATGCATCAAAAAGCTCTCTGTCACGAGTCTGGACGACATGTACGCCGCCATCGGCTACGGCGGCATCACCTGCACGCGCGCCGTCAACCGCTTCAAGGACGAGATCGCCCGCGCCGCCCGTGCGCAGGCACAGAGCCACAAGAGCGAGCTCGACCGGATTAACGAGGCCGTTGAGCGCCACAGCACGCAGCAGACCAAGGCGGTGCAGGGCGTTCTCGTGGAGGGCATGGACAACTGCCTCATCAAGTTCTCCCGCTGCTGCACGCCGGTGCCGGGCGATCCGATCGTCGGGTTCATCACGCGCGGGCAGGGCGTTTCCATCCACCGCGCCGACTGTCCGAACTACCTGAACAGCCTCTGCAAGCGCGAGAAGGAAGGCCGCTGGCTGAACGTCTCCTGGGCGGACAAGACGATGGGGCTTTACTCCACAACGCTGCGCATTCTCGCGCGCGACCGAAACGGTCTCGTGCTGGACATTGCCGCCGTGCTCAACGCGCTCAACGCCAAGGTTCGCTCGCTCAACGCCCGCTCACTCCCCGAGGGCAACGCGCTCATCTATGTCACCACCGAAGTCCCCGATCTCGCCTCGCTGCGGCTCATCATCGCGCGAATCCGCACGCTCGGCGGTGTGCGCGAGATCGACCGCGGCAACGGATAAAAGGAGTTTGAAACTATGAAAGCCGTCGTAACAAGAGTGGATCGCGCCCGCGTGACGCGCGCCGGGACCGGCGAAGTGCTCGGCCAGATCGGCAAGGGGTTTCTCGTGCTGCTCGGCGTCCATGTGGACGACACCGAAAAGGAAGCACTGAAAATTGCCGACCGCATCTGCGGGCTGCGCGTTTTCGATGACGAGAACGGGAAGATGAACATCCGCCCCGCCGACGCGGGGGCGGAGCTGCTCATTGTGAGCCAGTTCACGCTCTATGCGGACGCGCGCTCGCGCCGCCCCGGCTTCACCGCCGCCGCACGGCCGGACACCGCCATTCCGCTCTATGAGCGCGTGATCGCGCTCTGCCGCGAGGCCGGGTTCCATGTGGAGACCGGCGAGTTCGGCGCGGATATGCTCGTGGAATCCGTCAACAACGGCCCGATCACCATTCTGCTGGATACGAAAGAGCTGTGATGGAGGAAACCGGAATGAAACGTTCGGCACGTATCCTCGCGCTGCTGCTTTGCGCGCTGCTGCTTCTCTCCGGCTGTGCCGCCGAGGAAGCGCCGGATGCCGCAGAGGCCTTTTCCGCCTCGGAACCGGCGCCGTCTCCCACACCGGAGCCAACACCCGTTCCGACGCCGGAGCCGACCGCCGAGCCGGTAATGCGCGCGGAAACGGAGGCGTCCGGCGCGGCGGCGTCCTACATTCTTCCCGGACAGACCGATTCCACGGTGCTCGTGTGCTGGAGCGGCGCATACTGCGCCGAGGGAATGAGCGTTCTCTACGGCATCGCCGGAGAGGACGACGCGCTTCCCGCGGAGCCTTCCGCCGCCGCGGCGGTGGAGTCCCGGCTTGATGACTGCTTTTCGGCCGACCGGATGCAGTATGTGGCGGAGCTCTCCGTGGAACCGGCGACGCGGTATGCCTATGCCGTGGTGAAAAACGGCGCCGAGCCGGACGCCGTATACCATTTCCGCACGAACGACGCCGACGAGCTCCATACCGCCGCCGTTTCGGATACGCACCTCTATTCCCACCGGGATCATCCGGCGCTTTTTGAGGATATGTTTGAGAACATCCTCCGCACGGAGCTTGACGGCGGCAGATCCCTGGATATGATCATCCACACGGGCGATATCCTTGACCATGCCGAATACTCGCTCGACACGATTTTTAACGGCATCCCCATGCTGCGAAGCTTCCTGTTCGCCTCCGTGGCGGGCAACCACGATTCGCTCTTCGTGGCGCGCCACCGCATCCCGATGACAGGGCAGGACAAGACCACCGGCGATTTCTGGTTTGTCCGCGGCGGTGTGCTGTTCATCGGCATACAGATCGAAAATCGGAATTTTGCCGCCCACGCAAAATACATGCGCTCGCTCCCGGAGATCGTGCCGGAGCACAATTGGACGGTCATGCTGATCCACTACTCCATACGCAGCAACGGCCTGCACGGCCACGACGGGCCGGTAGCCGGTTTCCGCGACGCGCTGGAGCCGACGATGGACGCGCTGGATGTGGATCTCATCATCTCCGGCCACGATCACGAATACAACCGCACGGCGCTGCTCGGCGGCGATGAGCCGGCGGCCGACACATCCGATATTCTCTATAAGCAGCCGGGCGAGCGGATGTACATCACGCTCCCCTCCGGCACCGGTCTCAAATTGTATTACGGTGCATCCCGCAGCGCCAACTATCCCTTCGTCGCCGAGGGGCTGGAGGAAGAGCCGGGCTTTGTCCTGTTTGATTTTACGCCGGATGAGATCACCTTGAGCGCGCGCAGCAGCGCGACCGGCGAGGAGATCGATTCCGTAACGCTGCGCCGCGCCGCGGCCACTACCGAGGAGGAATGAACCATGCTCATCAAAGCTATCGAAGTCGGATATCTGCAAACGAACTGCTACGTCGTCGCGGACGAGGCAACGCTTGACGCCGCCGTCATTGACCCCGGCGCGGACTCCAATCTCATTCTGGATTACATCGAGCGCTGCCATTTTCATGTGCGCGCCATTCTGCTCACGCACGGCCACTTTGACCACTGCATGGGACTGGACGAAGTGCACGACGCGACCGGCGCGGCCGTTTACATGTCCCACGCCGACCTTACGACCGACATCGGCAACGGGATGTTCGGCAACGAGGACTTTGAGCTTGACCCGCCGGACGACACTGTGTTCGTCCGCGAGGGCGATGTGATCGAGGCCGGATCTCTCACATTCGACGTGCTCGAAACGCCCGGCCACACCCCCGGCGGGCTGACGTTCCGCTGCGAAGACTGCCTCTTCACCGGCGACACGCTCTTCCGCATGTCCTGCGGCCGGTACGATTTCCCCGGCAGCAGCTCGCTGGAGCTCGGACATTCGCTCGAAAAGCTGCGCGATCTGCCCGGCGATTACGAGGTCTACCCCGGCCACGAGGGCAGCACAACGCTCGAATACGAGCGGCGCTTCAATCCGTACATGCTTCGTCCATGGAATCTATAAAAAATGAAACAATCCAAATTCCGCATATGGTACATACTGGCGGCGCTTGTGCTCGTGCTCGCCGCTGTAATATGGTTTTTCTGCACGTACAGCGTGTTCTCTGGCCGGGTGATTTCCCGCCGCGCGCAGGAGATCGATCTGCGCGGCCAGGCCGTTTCGGCGGAGGAGATCGACGCGCTCACGGCGGAATACCCGGATAAAACGTTTGTCTGGGACGTGCCGCTCTCCGGCGGCAGCCGTCCGAGCGACGCCGAAAGTATCGAAATTTCTTCGCTCTCGGCGGAGGATATCCCGCTTTTCGCCCGGTTTCCCGGCCTGAAAAGCGTGGATGCAGCGAGCTGCACAGACTATGAAACGCTCCTCGCGCTACGAAGCGCCTATCCCTCGCTTTCGCTGACCGCCTTCGTCTCCGTTGGCGGCAAGGCCGTGCCGCTGAGCGCGCAGCGCGCCGTTTTCTCCGCCGATACGCCGCTCGACGAGCTGCTGGAAGCGCTACCCTCTCTTCCCGAGCTTTGCAATGTATCCTTTGCCGGGCACGCGGTATCCTATGAAATGCAGGACGCGCTCACCGCGGCGTTTCCCGGCATAACCTTCCACTGGAACATGGAGCTGCTCGGAAAAACCTACTCTTCCACGGCAAAATCGATTTCTTTTGCCGGACGGGCGCTCAGCGAGGCGGACGTGGAAACGCTATGCGAAAACCTGTTCCGCTTCCCGTCGCTCGAGCGCATCGATCTGACCGGCTGCGGTCTCAGCAAAGAGCTGCTGAGCGCCATTCGCGCCGCAACGGCGGCGCTGCCGGTATATGAGCTCACGCTCTTCGGAAAAACCGTCTCCACGGACGCGGTCGAGCTCGATTTCAGCGACATCTGGATGGGCACGCCCGGCGCGGCCGTCATTGAGAGCGTGCTTGACGAGTTTCCGCGGCTTGAAAAGGTCGTGATGTGCGACTGCGGCATTTCCAACAAGGACATGGCCGCGCTCAACGACCGGCACGAGAATGTCCGCTTTGTCTGGCGCGTATACTTTTCCGAATTCTCTCTGCGCACAGACGACACGAACTTCATCGCCGCCCGCGTGCGCAACGATTTCCCCATCTACAGCAACGACCTGGAAGTGCTCAAATACTGCCCCGACCTGATCGCGCTCGATCTCGGCCACAAGGACATCACGCATCTGAACTTTCTTCAGTATGTCCCGCATCTCAAGTATCTCATCCTTGTGGAGAACGACGTGAACAACATCACGCCCATCGGCGAGCTGCAGGAACTGGAATACCTCGAAATGTTCTGGACAAAGTGCGAGGACATTTCCCCGCTCCAGAACTGCAGGTCTCTCACCGATCTGAACATCTCCTATATCTACTGCCGCCCCGCCAAATGTCTGGAAACGCTTGTCAACATGCCGCAGCTCGAACGGCTGTGGTACTGCGGCAACAACATGAACGAGGAGCAGCTCTCAGAGCTTCAGGCCGCGCTGCCGGATACCGAAATGTATCTTGCCGCGCGCGGCGAGCCGACCGGCAGCACATGGCGCGAGCATCCGCACTACTTTGAAATGCGCGACACTTTCGACATGTACTATATGCCCGGCGGCACGAACGGCGTGGACGAAAACGGCAATCAGATCATCATCACCGAGTGAAGCGCATGAAACGAAAGCTTCTTTTATTCTTTGCTGCGGCGGCGCTTTGTATTCTTTCCGCGTGCAGCGCGAACGATATGCCTCCCGCGGCCGTCTTACCAACGGATACGCCGTCTCCCACGCCGGCACCGACGGTCGCTCCAACCGCGACGCCCGCTCCGAGTTCCACACCCGCGCCGCTCGACGTATACGGCGTCCCGGTGTGCTGGGACGATGCGGAGATTGATCTGCGCGATGTCAAAATTGACGACGCGGGCGCGGCGCTCGCGGAGACCATTCCGTCGCTTCCGGAGCTGCGGCGCGTCGATATGACCGGCTGCGGTCTCACGAACGAGGAGATGGGCGTGCTGCAGGCGGCGTTCCCGGACGTGACGTTTGTCTGGACGCTTGGCGTTTACAACTTCTCCGTATCCTCGGATACAACGTATTTCATCACGAATCCCGCCGCCGGTTTCTCGCTCACCGACCGGCAGGAGGGGCCGGACGCGCTGCGCTACTGCCGGGACATGATCGCGCTCGATCTCGGGCACTGCCATCTCAACGATCTCTCGTTTCTTGAGAGCATGCCGCATCTCTGCTATCTCATCATTGCGGACAACTACGGCTTTGATCTCGCGCCGCTCACATCGCTCTCCGAGCTCGAATGGCTGGAAATGTTCGGCACGGACGTGCAGGATGTCTCTCCCCTGCTCGAATGCACGGCGCTGCGGCATCTGAATGTGTGCTATGTCTCCACGCCGGGGGACGCGCTTTTTGAAACGCTCTCGCAGATGACATGGCTGCGGCGGCTCTGGTGCACGGGAACGTACATGAGCCTCGCGCAGATCGACGCGCTGCGCGAGGCGCTGCCGGACACCGAGGTATGGTACTCCCCCGGCGACGAGTCCTCCGGCGGCACATGGCGCTGCGACGAGGACTACTACGCCATGCGCGATGCCTTCCACATGTATTATATGGACGTGGACGGCGAGACCGTAGAGCGCATGAGTGAGGAAGAGCTTGCCGCCGTACACCAAAAATTCTGGGGCTATTGATTTTTCATCCGGAGGATTTCCGATGCAGGAAAACAAAGTAGACAAAAAGAAAATCGTCGCGCGCGTGCTCGTAATCTGCGCGGCGGCGCTCATGGTTCTCGCTGCGGCGGCAGGAGTATATCTCTCGCGCCAGTACGTCCGGCTCGGACAGCAGCTCATCCCGGTGAGCGCCGCAACACTCGATCTGCGCGGCAGCGGCGTGACCGATCTTTCCGCGCTTGAACGCTGCACCGCGCTCACGGAGTTGGATGTGCGCGAAAACGATCTCTCTGCCGACGAGATCGACGCCTTCCGCGCCGCGCACCCCGGCTGCCGCGTGCTCTATTCCGTGTATCTCAACGGCAAATATTACGACAGCGCCACGGAATCGCTCACGCTCGAAGATCTCCCGAACGACTGGGAGAACATCCGCCTTTTCGAAAGCCTCCGTTCGCTCACCGTGAACCACTGCACCGCGCCGGACGCGATGGAAACGCTCCGCGCGGAGCTTCCGGCGTGCGAAATGCGCTACAGTCTCTGCATCGGCGCGCTGTGGTTTGATTTTGAGGCCGTGGAGCTCACCGTTTCCGGCACCGCCGCGACGGCCACGGAGGTGCTTTCGCAGCTTTCGCATTTTCCGTCGGTGCGCACCGTATATCTGCCGGACGTTTCGTTCACCGCCGACGAGCAGCACTCTCTCACCGCGGCCTATCCCGGCATCAGCTTCTTCTGGAGCGTGCAGGTCGGCTCGCAGCGCGTATCCAATACCGCGCTGGAGCTCTCGCTGAGCGGCGAGGATAGCGCAGCGCTTGCGCAGCTCGTTGCCGCGCTCAACCTTCTCCCGAATCTCCGCTCGGTCGATCTCACCGGGTGCACCGCCCCGGTCGCCGACCGGCTCGCGTTCGTTGAGCAGCACCCGGATATCTCCGCCGGGTGGACAGTCTCCGTCGAAGGGCAGGAGGTCGAATGGAACATCGAGCTTCTTGATCTCAACAACTACTCCATCGCGGATGTCGCCGCACTGGAGGCCGCCTTCGCTGAGCTTCCAAAGCTCACGAAGGTCGAAATGTGCGACACGAACCTCTCCTATGAGCAGCTTGACGTGCTCAACCAGAAATACGAAAACATCCGCATCGTATGGAAGGTGTACTTCGGCAACTATTATCTCCGCACGGACGCGGAATATTTCATTGCCGCGGCGTGGGGCAACGACAAGGTCTATCTCACGAACGACGATATTGACTGCTGGAAATACTGCACCGATCTCAAGGGGCTGGATATCGGCCACATGAACATCACCGATCTGAGCTTCCTGCAATATATGCCCCACATGACGTATCTCATCATCGCCGAGTGCCCGATCACGGATATCTCCCCGCTCGCGCAGCTCAAGGAGCTGCGGTATCTCGAAATGTTCCAGACCGAGGTCACCGATCTCTCGCCGCTGATCGAATGCACGGCGCTCAAGGCCGTCAACCTGCCGTACACGAAGGTCAAGCACGATAACGCCTGGGCCGTGCTGCCGAAGCTGACACAGGTCGAGCTTCTCTGGTATCCGAGCGTTCCGCTCGTGGAAGCAGAGCGCCGTCAGCTCGCGCGGGCTCTGCCGGACACCACGCTCTTCCTCTATAACGGCTGCGAGCCGTCCGGCGGCATCTGGCGGTACAACCCGTACTACTACGAAATGCGCGACTTCTTCCACATGTACTACATGCCCGGCGGCACAAACGGCGTGGACGAGGACGGCAATCAGATTATCGTGGACGACTGGGGTGAGGAATTCATCCTCGAAAACTGGGACGGCGGCCCGCGCTGGTGGGAAGAGCCGCAGTACGCGGATATGCATCCGCATATTTACGGAATAACCTGCTGACGCAGTCAAACAAACCCCACTCCGTTGAGGGGTTTGTTTGAGGGGATAGCGGCTCACCGCAGCGCACTCGCTCCGCTCGCACGTTTGCGAGCCAGGTTCTCCGACGCGCATGTCGCCGGAGAAAATAATCCCATTTATTTGCTTCTGCGGGAGCAAACTCTGTGAGACTTCTTTCAAAAAGGAAACCGGTATGATCTCTCATACCGGTTCTTTTTTATACGCATCGTACCATTTGGTTGTAAGCTGGCGGAGGAGCATCAGCAATCCGCGGACACAGAGCTCCACCGCGATGGCGATCCACATGCCCCGCAGTCCCAGCCGCGGCACAAGCACGAGCGCGAGCCCCAGCCGCACGATCCAGATACTGCAAAGATTCATGATGCTCGGCACAAACGTGTCGCCCGTCCCGCGCAGCGCGCCCGCTGCGACAATGGATACACCGTAAAGCGGCTCAGACAAGAGCCCGATGCGCAGCACCTGCGCGGCAAGAGCGCGTACGCTCCCGTCCGGCGTCAGCACGCGGAAAACCCACGGGCAGCCAATCCACATGATCCCGGCCGTGACCGTCATGAAGAGCGCGCCCATCACAATGCAGATATTCCCCTGCTCCTTGGCAAGTTTCGCTTTCCCCGCGCCGATACTCCGACCGACGAGCGTGGCCGCCGCTGCGCCGAGACCGAACCCCGGCATATAGCAGAAGCCCTCCGCCGTCACGGCAAAGGAGTTGGCTGCGACCGCCACCGCGCCGAGCGGCGCAATGATGCGCGTTTGCAGCACCATGGCGGTGGTGAGCGAAACCTCCTGCAGGGCAACGGGAAAGCCGATGCGAAACGCCTTTTTCAATATGACGGGACGCAGCGTGTCCTTCTCCTTCCGGTTCAATCGCAGATGCGGATTGCACAGAAGGCACCGCCACGCCATCAGGAGACTTACGACCGCGCACGCGCTCGCCGTGCCGAGTCCCGCACCGAACACGCCATAGCGCGGAATGAGCAGTGAATTGAAGAACACATCCAGGCCGCACATCGCCGCATTCAGTATGCTCGGCGTTACCATGTCGCCGGTACTCTGCAAAAACGATGCGCACAGGGAGTTGAGCTGTGAAAACGGCACCATGAGCGCGAACGCGAGGAAATAGGCGCTCGCTCCGGCGCGGATCGCTTCGTCGCCATGGAGCCAGCCGGGCAGCGGCCGGCTGACGAGCGCGGCAAGCACCGCCAGTACGAGCGAAAACATCAGCCCCGTGATCAGGCCGTGCCGCACGACGGTGCGCGCGGCGCGGTCATCCCCTCCGCCGATCTGGTGCGACACCTGCACGGAAAATCCGGCGGTCACGCCGCCGAGAAGTCCGCCGGTAAGCCATGTGCTCGATGCCACAAGCCCGATGGCCGCCGAGGCGTTCGCGCCGAGCGCGCCGACCATGGCGGAGTCGATGTACTCCATGGCGACAGTTGTTATCTGGGTAAGGATCGCCGGAACGCTCAGACGCCAGATCTCACGTGCCTGCATCTTCCACTCCGGCAAATTTTCTTTTTTCATACGTAGACCGTTCCTGCCGCGCCGTTTTGGTTGACGGGGCATTTTTTTCTGATAAAATAATAGCGTATTCTTTGTTCAGGAGCAAGACACATGAAGAAGTTGAAAAAACGCTTTCAGAATCTCAAGCCGCAGATGCTGCTCACGCACGTGATTGTGACGCTTCTCTATCCGCTCGCGCGCGCGATCATGGCCTCGTCCCAGCGGCTTCTCATTTTCACCGACTGCCTCACCATTATCGCGGCGATTCTTCTCATTGCCGGCATTGTGTACTCGTTCTATCTCCATGGCGATTTTGACATCAGCCGCTTTGTAATGCGCCGGGCACGGAGCAACGCGCCGAAGCAGACCTTTGAAGCCTACAAAGCCAACCAGAAAGAAAGAAGAGAGGCGTCTTTCAACTATCCTCTCTTCCTTGGTATCGTTTATATAGCGGTCTCGCTGATTATCGCCTACGTCTTTTACTGAGCCTGCGTGCCCTCGATCTCGGCGAGCTTTTTCTCGTAGCCTTCCATCTCGTTATCCGTGGCATAGACGAAGTGGCCGGGGCGAATTTCGCGCAGGGAGCGTGGCGCGCCGGACTGATCCAGCTTGGAGGGATCGTACACGATGGCGCGGCGCGTTCTTTCAACGACCGGGTCGGGCATCGGAACGGCAGAGAGCAGGGAGATGGTGTACGGATGCAGCGGGCACTGGAACAGTGTCTCGGAATCCGCGATCTCCACGATCTCGCCGAGATGGATGACGGCGATGCGGTCGGCAATGAACCGGACGACCGAAAGGTCGTGCGCGATGAAAAGGTACGTGAGATTCTTCTCGGCCTTGAGCTTGTTCATGAGGTTGAGCACCTGCGCGCGGATGGAAACATCCAGCGCGGAAATGGGCTCGTCCGCCACGATGAGCTTCGGATCCATGATCATTGCGCGGGCGATGCCGACGCGCTGACGCTGTCCGCCGGAGAACTCGTGCGGATAGCGGGACTTGTGCTCGGGCAGGAGGCCGACATCCTTGAGCGCCTGATCGACCTTGGCGATACGCTCTTCCTCGTCCTTGTAGAGGTGGAAGTTGTACAGGCCCTCGGAGATGCAGTACTCAATGGTTGCGCGCTCGTTGAGCGACGCCGCCGGGTCCTGGAAGATCATCTGGATGTTGCGGACGACGTTGCGGTCCTCCTCGCGGGAGATCTTGCCGGAAATGCGCTTGCCCTCAAAAAGGATCTCGCCGCTGCTGCACGGGTTGATGCGCATGATGGCGCGGCCAAGCGTCGTCTTGCCGGAGCCGGACTCGCCGACAAGGGCGAAGGTCTCGCCCTTATAAATGTCGAAATTCGCGTCTTTTACGGCGACGAATTTTTTTTTGCCTCCGACATCGAAGGAGATATCCACATGGCTGATCGAGAGAATGACTTCTCTTTCCGCATTATTCGACATGGAAGGCACCTCCCTTATCGGTCATCTTCTTGATCTTCTCGTGCAGATCCTGAATGGCCTCCGGCTTTTCCAGCTTCGGCGCACGGGGATCCAACAGCCACGTTTTGGCGAAGTGGGTCTCGCTCACCGGGAAGAACGGCGGCTCCATTTCAAAGTCGATCTTGAGCGCGTGCTCGTTGCGCGGGGCAAAGGCATCGCCCTTGATCTGGTTGTACAGAGACGGCGGGGTACCGGTGATGTAATAGAGCTCCTGCCCTTTCACGCCGAGCTGCGGCAGGCTGGAGAGCAGCGCCCACGTATACGGATGGCGCGGATCGAAGAACACTTCTTCCACGTTGCCGTATTCGATGATCTGGCCGCCGTACATGACGCCGACGCGGTCGGCGACATTCGCCACGACGCCAAGGTCATGCGTGATGTAAATGGTGGTGAACTTGAGTTCCTTCTGCAGATCACGGATGAGCGAGATGATCTGCGCCTGGATCGTAACGTCCAGAGCGGTCGTCGGCTCGTCGCAGATGAGAATCTTCGGGTGGCAGGAGAGCGCGATCGCAATGACGATACGCTGGCGCATGCCGCCGGAATACTGGAACGGATACTCGTCAAAGCGGTTGGCGGCGTCCTGGATGCCGACGCGCTCCATGAGCTCGATGGCCTGCTTCTTCGCCTCGCCGCGGGAAATGCCCTGGTGCTTTTCAATGACCTCGGTGATCTGCGAGCCGATCGTGCGGATCGGGTTCAGCGATGTCATCGGGTCCTGGAAGATCGTGGAGATCTTCGCGCCGCGGATGCCTTCCCAGTCCTTGTCGGTCTTGAGCTTGGTAAGGTCCTTGCCCTCGAACATGACCGAGCCGTTGGTGATGGAGCCGTTGGACTCGAGCATGCCGGTGAAGGTCTTGGTGAAAACGCTCTTGCCGGAGCCGGACTCGCCGACGATGGCGAATGTTTCGCCCTCGTAAAGGTCGAGGGATACGCCGCGGATGGCCGTGAGGTAATTGTCACGGACGCGGAATTTTACTTCAATGTCCTTTGCGGACAGAACGATGTTTCTGTTATCTGCCATTACTCTGCCCCCCTCACATATGCGTGCGCGGATCGGCAGCGTCGGCGAGCTTCTGTCCCACGATGTAGAGGGAGATGGAGATAAACGCCAGAACGCCGACCGGGATCCAGAACAGGTGCGGATAGCCGTTCATATAAGAGGTATAGAGCGAGATGGCCTGGCCGAGGGACGCGTTGGTCGTGCCGAGACCGAGACCCATGTAGGAGAGGAACACCTCGTAGGAAATGAGCGAGGGGATCTGCCGGGAGACATACGTCATGATGACGGAGATGAGGTACGGCAGGATGTTCTTCGTGATCATCGTCCACGTCTTGGTGCCAAGGCATTTGGAGGCCATGTTGTACTCGCGGTCACGGATGATCATGACCTGGGTGCGGATGAAGTACGCAACATAGATCCACTCGGTACATGTCATCGTGATGATGAGCGAGCGCATGCCGGCGCCGAGAACATAGGAGAGGATCATGGCGAGCAGCAGGAACGGGACGTTGGAGATGACGTTGTAGACCTCGATCATCCACTTGTCGATCTTTTTGGAGAAGCCCCAAACCGCTCCAATGATAACGCCGACCACCATATTAATGGCGGTGCAGACGAAGGAGATGATGATGGAGTTTCTCGCGCCCGCCCAGACGGCGTCAAACACCTCGTTGCCGACGTGGTCGGTACCGAAGATGTGCTCGGCGCTCGGCTTGAGGAACTTCATATCGGCGTTATTGATGTTCGGCGTGTTGATCGGGCTGTAGCCGGACTTTGTCGGCTGAATAAGTGCAAAAATGATAACAGCGAGCAAAAGCACTGCGACGGCAACCGTAAATTTGTTACGGAAGAATGTTCTCCAGACGGACTTCCAGTAGGAATACCGGGGCGCGGCGATGTGCTCGGATTCCATCTCGTCAAAGGCGGCAAACTCAAAGAGGCTCTTATCGATGTTTTCTGTATTCATCTTTACGACCTCCCTGCCTTCTCACTGAGCGAAATGCGCGGATCGACCTTGGTGAGAACAATGTCGCCCGCCAGCACGGACAGCACCGAGACCAAGGAGAACATGAATGAAAGCGCAACGATCATGATGTTGTTGTACTGATTGATGGCGTTGGGCAGCATTTTGCCCATGCCGCCGACGGAATAGATGGACTCGGTGATGATCGCGCCGGTGATGCAGGCCGCGAGAGACGCGGGAATGCCCTGCGCGATGGGGATGATAGCATTTTTGAAGATATGACGGCTGAAAATCTCGCGCTGGTTGAGGCCCTTTGCCTTGGCGAACTTCACATAGTCGGAACTCATCTGGTCCACAACATAGCGGCGCGTCCAGAGCATGAGGCTCGCGATGGAGGGCAGCGCCAGCGAGATGATGGGCAAAATCCAGGAGCGCACGTCGCCGGGGCCATAGGTCGTAAAGACCGACGGCAGATTGAAGAGCGTTGTTCCGAGATAGCGGAAGAGATAGATGTACGCGAGTGAGGGCACGGCGATGATGAAGATGATGTACACCATGCCGAGCTTATCGGCAAATTTATCCTTGTTCCGCGCCATGAGAACGCCGAACGGCAGGCCGAGAATATAGGCAAGCGCCATGGCAAAGATGCCCATGATAAACGAGGTTCCGATCATGGACGGCTGCCCCTTCTGCGTTTCATAGGCTGCGTAGTGGTCGGTGAATTTCTTCATGTCCATTCGGTCAAGAACGGACTTATACTTAAGCGAGCCGAAAATGATTCCGGACTCGGCTTCATAACCGGTTTCAAAGGTGACAGGGCGCTTGACCTCGGTGCCCTGCGACTGGAAAAGCACACGGAGGACATCCAGACCCTGATAGGTCGGATAAGAGGTTCCGAAGTTCAGCTTGATAATGTTCTGATGAATCCACGGAAAACGGCTGTCGGTATACAGCAGGTACTTGTGCGTCGTACCGCTGCCGATGAGAGCCACGCCGCCGGTGGGCGTCGTGCCGAAGGAAAGGCCGCGTTCGAGATCCGGGTTCGATTCATCCTGCACGGACCATGGCGTGTCGATCACAATCAGATGGGCAAGCCAGCTCGCCATGCGCTTAATGACGGGCGTGTCCTTATAGGCATAGTAACGCCCGCTCTTCGTGAAATTGGCGATGGTGTAGCCCTGCGCGGAATACTGCTCCACAAAGGCCTGGCTTTCCGGAGAATCCGGCTCGATAGCGGCGATCATTTCCGGGCTGCCGGCTTCATAGAGCGTGAGGCAATAGTCGTTGATGCGGACGTAGTCCAGATAGCCGAGTCTTTCCCATGTGGTGTATATGTATTCAGTTTTATCGTCGGCCTTGCCGCCGAGCTTGCGGTAGGTGCTGTCCTCAAAGAAGATGTTGTCGCGCGGGATCATCGTATAGACCATCGTAAATACGATGAGCATGATGATAAGGACCGAGAGGAGCGAGCGCAAAAGGCGGCTCCAGATGTAGTCTTTTTTCATAGGGTACCGTTCCTTACAATAATAGAATTGGTACCGGTCGGCGGAGGGCAGCGGCTCTCTGCCGAACGATGCAAGAGAGAGCCGAGAAGCAAGGCCGCTCGGCTCTCCCTATTCAATTAGTCAGTTCTGTGCGTAGGTGTTTGCGCGAGATTATTCGCCCTTGAGCCAGGCTTCCTTCGCGGCGTTGTACTCGGCAGCAGTCACGGGCTGCTCAAGGAGCTCCATGTACTTGAAGTACGGCACGGCGTTGTACGCAGCCTGACCATAGAGGCTGTAGGCGGCGCTGAAGGGCTTCACGCAGCTGATGGCGAGAGAGCCGCCGGAGGTGCTGAACGGACGGAGGAAGCCGCCGCTAAGCAGCATGGCCTCGGCCTTTGCGAAGAGCTCAATGCGCTCGTCGCCGACGGCGGCGTCGGCCGCGTCAGCAACAGCCTGAATCTCATCAAGGCCGAGGGTCTTGAGAACCTTCGCCTGCTCTTCGGACTGATCCTGATCCTTGGTGTTAATGCCGGAGTAGTTGAGCATGTCGCCCTTTTCGATATTGAAGCAGCCCAGATAGGTCAGAGGATCGCCGTAGTCGGGACCCCAGCCGGCGCTGAATGCAAGGTCGGTGGAGTTGTCCACGCCGGTCGGCATGCTGTAGTGGGTGGAAAGGAACGCAGAGCGCGGCTCCAGGAACTGGAGGTCGACCTTCACATATTCGCCGATGGCGTCCTCAATGGACTTCTGCATGGCAAGAGCCATGTTCTTGAAGTTCTCGTTGGCGCCGTCGACAGGAATATCGATGTGAACGGGCCACTCGGAGATGCTGTCGCCCAGCGCTTCCTTGGCGCGCTCGGCAAAGATCTTGGCGTTATCGGGGTTATACCAGGCGTCGTGGCCGTCGGTCAGGTCGATGCCTTCATACTCGGGAAGCATTTCGGAAACGTACTTCTCAACGAGAGCGCCGTAGTTGTGGCCGTCGGAGGTCACAACGAAGGTGTAAGGAACGAGGGTGTTGCGGATAACGTCGTCTGCGAGCTCCTCGCCGCGGGCAATCGCCTCGTAGGCGTGCGCGGAGAAGGCGGCGTAAACGGCGCGGCGGAAGTCAGCGTTCAGAATGGCAGCCTTGGTGTCAGCCTTCTGAGCGTCAGTCTCCTTGCTGGTGGTGACGACGGAGGGATCGTTGTACAGAGCATAGCTCTGGCGATCCCAGTTGAAGGCGCCCCAGAAGGAGGTGGCGGTGGTCATGCTCTTGTACTGGTTGTCGGCAAAGAGCTCGTCGGCCTTCGCCTTGACCTCGGGCAGGGACTGGTTGACGGCGGTGGAGGTGACTTCGCCGTTCACGAACATGTTGAAGTTCTGGGCGGGGTCCTTACCATCGGAGTAGGTGACAACAACGTGCTGAACATGGACGTTCTCGGCATCGTAGTAGTTGGGGTTGGCGTCGAAGCGCACTTCCTGCGACGGAACGAGGGAGGACAGGATGTAGCAGCCGTTATAGAGGATGGAGTCGGGCTCAACGGCGCCGAAGTCGGAGCCCTTGGACTCGAGGAACTCGGCGTTGACCGGGAAGAGGATGCCGTAGGTGGTCATGCCGTCGAAGTAGGCGCAGGGCTTGGTGAGCGTGTAGGTGAGCTTGTTGCCATCCGCCTTAACGCCGACGTCTTCCCAAGAGCCGGTGCCTTCGGAGTACTTGCGCAGGCCGGCGATGAGGTCGACAACGAGGCCGAGAGTCTCGCTCTTGGAGTCAGCGGCGTGCTTCATGCCGGTGACGAAGTCCTCGGCCGTAACGGCGTCGTACTCTTCGCCGCTGGCGGTGGACCAGACGGCGTCGTCACGGATGGTGAAGTACCACTCGGACGCGTCGTCGTTGTGGCTCCACTCGGTGGCCATACCGGCAATGAGCTTACCGTGAGGATCCTGGGTAAGCAGGCCTTCGATGAAGTTGTTGGTGTAGTCACCGTTGGAGGACTTGTTCGTGAAAAGGTAGTCCAGCGAGGTGATGTCGAAGCCTTCGATCATCGAGTAGGTGTCGGTCGAACGGGTGACCGACGTGGTGTTTTCCGCAGCCGGAGCTTCGGTGGCGTCCGCCGCAGGGGCTTCGGTCGCCGAAGGAGTCGCCGGCTGGCTTCCGCACGCGGCCAGGCTCAGCACCATGACAACGGCAAGAAGCAGCGCAAGGAATTTCTTCATTGTTTGTTCTCCTCCTTATTGGATTTTCAAACTTTTTTATTAAACGCGGGAAGCGTTAATAAACTTTATGTATTTCCGGCGCTTCAGTCCTCAAAGAGCCGCGCCATGGAAATGCCGAGCTTTTCGCTCATGAGAAAGAGCGTTTCGAGCGACACGCCCTTGACCTCGGCGGCGTTGTTCGCCTCGATCTGGCTCACGAAGCTCACGCTCCGGCCGATCGCCTCGGCGAACTGCTCCTGCGTCATGCCGCGCATCTTGCGGTAATAGGCGATTCGCAGACCGAGTATTCTAAATCGTTCTCTGTAGTCCTCGCGCATACGTTTTTCTCCTCACGGCAAACGGCTTTACCGGAGCGTGGTTAGTATGTACAAAGACCCCCGGCTTGGATTTACTAATTTTAACGAATAAAGCGTGAAATAGTAAATCATCCAATAGTGATTTTTTCTTCACTCACAGTGTAACATTTCCGTACCATGGCGAAAATTGTTTCACTGGGGCGGACGAAAATGGTCAATGTGACGAAAACCGAACGTTTTGTCCGGGCGCGGAGATCACTCCGCGCCGCGGATCTCGACGTATTCGCGAAGGCCGTCTCGCATAATTTCCTCGTAAATTTCCCGCGCGCCGGAAACGGCATCGAGCGCGCTCTCGTCGGCGGCGAGCGCATAGGCAACCGCGCCGTCCGAGCAGGTGAAGGCGTAAAACGGCAGGCCGCGCACACTGCGAAGCTCCACGGCAGTCACGGAAACCGCGCCCTCGTCGGCGCTGTCCCAGGTGACGGCATTGGAGGCCGCCTTTTTCGGCGCAAGCGCGGGGACATCCACAGCATCGGCCAGATACGCCGCGCGGACAACGGCCTGATTGAAGTCGCCGGTATAAAGGAAGCTGAAGCGCACGCTGCACTCGCTCTGCGCGGTGCTGCCCGTGCCGCGGAAGGTGATCTCGCCGTTGTTGTTCTCGGCTGCGGTGCCGAGCTCGAGACCGTAATTGCGCAGCAGCCCGATGAGACCGCTGTGCTCCAGGAACGTCCGCGCCGCATTTTCCGGCTGCGACGAGGCGAGGAACGATGCCTGCTTATCATAGTTATCCGGCGTGAGGGGCGCGGCGTTGGGGTTCTGGAGGAGGAGCGAGCCATCCTCCGAAACGGAATATATCACACTGCCCCAGCCGTTTGCGGCAACGTTCGCCGCGACGGTCTCGCCGAGCGATGCGAGATCGACGGATTTTAAAATGCCGGTCGTCACGGTCTCCGGCGGGGTATAGTCGCAGTCAAACCGCGTGATGGACACGCGCCGCCCGCTGCCGGTCTTGCCCGTGGAGATGGGCGCGGCGGTCTGCTCGGTCTGGAACGCGCTGCCGCCCGCACCGGGGTTGAGCTGCGGCACGGAAAGCGGGCGATCCTCCGTTTCGGGGCTTTTGTCCCGCCCGGGGAGCAGGAGGATAATGGCGGCGATCGCCGCAACGAGCATCACGCCGAGAAAGATCCAGCCGACGAGCATGACGCGCTTCTGCGAGGCGCGCCGCGCGCGGCGGGAGGCGGGTTCTTC
The DNA here is from genome assembly GCA_934511165.1 of uncultured Oscillospiraceae bacterium. Taxonomy (GTDB): domain Bacteria; phylum Bacillota; class Clostridia; order Oscillospirales; family Oscillospiraceae; genus Apopatocola. The sequence continues at coordinate 84,895 of CAKSWA010000001.1, forward strand.
AGTTTCTCTGCGGGGGGAACGGTAGTTTTTCATGGTGTGTTCCTTGGTTTGCGAGGGGAAACCCCTCCGTCAAAAACTTCGTTTTTGCCACCTCCCCTATTAAGGGAGGCAAGTGGGTTTGCGGATAACTATCTTGGCTCCCCTAATAGGGGCAGACTCTCCCCAGCGGGGAGAGATGCCGCCGAAGGCGGCAGAGAGAGGGGCGGGGCTGGCAGCCGTCAGGCGGACTGTGGGGTTGGGTTTCTCCGTTTTCTTACGCGAGCGCCGCCCAGGCGCAGCCGAGGAGCGTGGCGTCGCCGGCGAAGAGGAATTCCGCGCCGCCGAGATTATGCCGCGCGGCATACTCCGCAATCAGTGCTTCCATGCGGGGGCGCAGCACGGGGTTGAGTTTGAGCATCGTCCCGTCCGCACAGATGCCGGTAAGTTTTCCCGCGCTGAAGCCGCGCTCGCGCAAAATGGCGCACAGACACGCCGCCGCGATGCGCGCGGCGCGCTCGAGAAGCATCGTGTTGATCTCGGAAGCGAAGCGGCGGTCCTTCTCCGTTTCGAGCGCTTCGGCAACGGCGTTGCCGCCCATGGGGTCAAGACAGAAAGCATCCACCATCGCGCTCGTGATGGAGAGCGCGGCGATGTTCTCCCCGCTCCTGGCCGAGAGGAGGCCTTCGCGCGCAGCAAGGACAAGCGTTTCGTGCAGCAGCAGCCGATAGTATGCCCCGGAGATCATTTTTTCCGCCGGATGGTCGCCGGGCAGGCCGGAGGCTTCGTCCACGGCGATGTCCGCCGTGCCGCGCAGCGCGCGGCCGAAGCAGCCGGATTCGAGATTGACGAGCGTTTCGCCGCCCATCGCCACCGTTTCGGGCGATTTCGTGACGTCGCACGCCTTCACATGGCAGCAGGCGTTCGTGCCGGTGCCGAGAATAAAGCCGATGAAGTCGGCGTAGCGCGAGCGGTCGCACGATGCCATGCCGCCGAGCATGGAGCCGACGGTGTCGTTGATGAGCCGCCAGCGGCGAGCGCCGGACGCGCCGAGCGCGCGCATTGCCGTTTCGATGCCCTCGCATACGAGCTTTCCCTCCGCGCCGGTGACGCGCGATTCCTTGCCCATGCTGATGATGCGCCCGTCGCCGCAGGGCAGGCACTCGCACGGGAACGAGAACGCGATGCACGCGCGCTTTGCGTCGCCCATGACGGTGAGCGCGAGCCCCGCGATGGCGCGGAACATTTCCCCGGCGGGCGTGTCCTCGCCGAGCGTGCCGGGCATGCGGCGCTTTTGGAGCGCTTCCGTGACGGGCTTCCCCGTCTCGTCAAAGCGGATGCGCCCGGCGCGGAGATTCGTGCCGCCGGCGTCGAGCACGAGAACGCTCTCCCCCGTGCGCGGTGCGCTCGCCGCGGGCAGAAACGACGGCAGCATCATAAGCGTGGATGCTTCGCCGCGCAGCCCCGCGCGCATGTCGGCGATGTAGGCGTCCGCCAAGTCCTCAAAGGACTGCTGCTCATAGAGCATGTTGTGACGCCGGAGAAATTCTTTGGCGGTTTCCTTTGCACACATGGTGATCTCTCCCCTATCCGGGCGCGGCGCTGCGCGTCCAGGCGTTTTTTTTCAATTATCCGGGCGCGGCGCTGCGCGTCCAGGCGTTTTTTTCAATTATCCGGCGCGCTCGAGCGGCTGGCATGTGCTGCCGGTGACGCTCCAGCGGCTGCACCCGCCGTTGTAGGCGAAGGGCGCAAAATAGATATCCGTCGGACCGCAATGGACGGAGCCGTCCGCGGCGGTCGACCAGCCCTCGCCGGTGTGCGGCTTGCCGTCCGGGTCGGTGATGGTAAATAATCCGTCGCCGCGCAGCTCGAGCTTCCATTCGCCGCCGTCCGCATCCACATAGGAATACGTTCCCGCCGGGACGGGCGGGGCAGGCGTGGGCGTCGGCTCCGCCGGGGTGGGTTCTGCCGTCGGCTCCGGCGTCGGGGACGGTGTCGGCGTGGGCGTCGGCGTCGGCTCCGCAGTCGGCGTGGGTGTGGGCGTGGGCGTGGGTGCCTCGGTCGGCGCCGGCGTCAGCGTCGGCGCGGCGGTGGGCTCGCTCGTGGGAAGGGACGCTGCGGGCGCTCCGCACGCGGAAAGGATACCGAGCACCGCGATCAGTACGGCGGCGGCGATTCTCTTTGTGCTTCTTCTCATGGGCTGCTCTCCTTGACGTATAGTTTCACATATATACGATACTACATTTTTCGCTTTCTGTAAACCTCCGGGAAATGTTAAAATCTTGTACAGGCTCTTTTCACCGGCCAGCGAGTATGCTATACTTCTAATTAATGGATAAGCATAAAAAAGGAGGGGTCTCCTTGGATACATACCGCCCGGAGCAGGCATGGATCGACGGTAAGAATTTCGACGCGCAAAAGCTCTTCGGCGCGCACGCGGAGCCCGGCGGCGTATCGTTTTCCGTATGGGCGCCGAACGCAAGAAGCGTTCGCGTGACGGGCGATTTCTGCTCATGGAGCGACGGCGTGCATTGGCTCTGCCGCGACGATTTCGGCGTATGGCGCGGCTTTGTGCCGGGCGCGTGCGCGGGACAGCTTTATAAGTACATCATCGAGGGCGCGGACGGCTCCGTTGTCTGGAAGGCCGACCCCTTCGCCCTTGCCGCCGAGGTGCGCCCCGGCACTGCCTCGCGCATCCACACGCTCTCCTACCAGTGGACAGACGGCGAGTGGATGGCGAGCCGCCGTGCGCTCGGCGGGCCGCGGAACATATACGAGGTCCACGCCGGTTCGTGGCGGCGGCACCCGGACGGGAGCTTTTATACGTGGTATGAGCTCGCCGATACGCTCGTGCCGTACATCAAGGATATGGGGTACACGCATCTCGAGCTTCTGCCCGTAACGGAGCACCCGTTTGACGGCAGCTGGGGCTATCAGGCGACGGGCTTTTTTGCCGCAACGTCCCGCTTCGGCGAGCCGGAGGGGCTGATGCATCTCATCGACGAGTGCCACCGCGCCGGGATCGGCGTCATTCTCGACTGGGTACCGGGGCATTTCTGCCGCGATGCGCACGGCCTTGGCCGGTTTGACGGCACGCCGCTCTACGAATCCGGCGACATGCCCGGCTGGGGCACCTATAAATTCAACTACGCGCGCAGCGAGGTACGCTCGTTCCTCATAAGCTCCGCGCTCTTCTGGCTGGAGGAGTACCACGCCGACGCGCTGCGCGTCGATGGCGTGAGCAGCATGCTGTACCTGAACTTCGGCGTGGACGATCCCGCGCGCAAAAAGTATAACGAGCGCGGCGGCGAGGAGGATCTCGCAGCGGTCGCCTTTTTGCAGACGCTCAACAGCGTGATCGGAAAGCGCGTCCGGGGCGCCGCGACATATGCCGAGGAGAGCTCGGCCTGGCCGCTCGTGACGTATCCGCCGGAGAAGGGCGGGCTCGGCTTCCATTATAAATGGGACATGGGCTGGATGAACGACACGCTCCGGTATATGTCCATCGACTTCGATGGGCGCAAGTATAACCACGGTCTATTGACGTTCTCGATGATGTACGCCTTCAGCGAGAACTACATTCTCCCGCTCAGCCACGACGAGGTCGTGCACGGCAAGCGCTCGCTCATCGGGCGGATGCCGGGCGACTGGTGGCGGCAGTTTGCGGGCGCGCGGCTGCTGCCGCTGTATGCGGCGTGTCACCCCGGCGGAATGCTCAGCTTCATGGGCAACGAGTTCGCGCAGTTCATCGAATGGCGCGATTATGAAGAGCTTGAATGGTTCCTTTTGCAGAACGCGACGCACGCGGGCGTGCAGGCGTTCATCCGCGAGCTGAACCATGTTTACCGCGCGGAAAAAGCGCTCTGGGAGATCGACAACAGCTGGGACGGCTTTGACTGGATCGACGCGGACAACAACGAGCAGGGCATCCTCTCGTTCGTCCGCAAAGCGAAGGACGGCTCCGCGATCCTCTGCGTGCTGAATTTCCGCCCCGAATCGCACGAGAGCTTCCGGCTCGGCGTGCCGCTTTCTGGCGCGTGGCAGGAAATTCTCTGCTCGGACGATACGCGCTTCGGCGGCAGCGGAAAGGCGAACCCACGCCGTCTGCATACGAAGAAGGTTCCCTCGCACGGGCGCGATCAATCGCTCGTGCTCACCGTGCCGCCGCTCGGCGGGACGCTCATCAAATACATAGGAGAAACGACCCATGCCCGGAAGAGAAGAGTTTAAGAGAGAATATCTGGAAAGCATTGCCGAAAACTGCTCGAAGCCGTTTGCCGAATGCTCGCGCATGGAGCGCTATACCGCGCTCGCAGCGATGATCCGCGAGTGCTGCTCGGGCGTGCGCGCCGAAACGCTGCGCCGCCGCGCCGCCGCCGGAGAGAAGATCGTCTATTACTTCTCGATGGAATTTCTCGTCGGGCGGCTGCTTGAAAACTATCTCATCCAGCTCGGCATCCGTGACATGACCGCCGACATTCTCGCCGAGCTCGGCGAGGATCTGGACGCGCTGCTCGAATGCGAGCGCGACCCCGGTCTCGGCAACGGCGGTCTGGGCCGTCTCGCGGCGTGCTATCTCGATTCGCTCGCGGCGGAGGACGTGCCGTGCGTCGGCATGGGACTTCGCTACCGTTACGGTCTTTTCCGCCAGCGCATCCGCTCCGGCTGCCAGACCGAGGAGCCGGACGACTGGCTCTCGGACGGCTACCCGTGGGAGACGGCGGTACCGAGCGAGGCCGTAGAGGTGCGCTTCGGCGGCACCGTGGACCGGCGCGAGAAGAACGGTCGCATGGTGTACGAGCTGCGCGATTACCGCAGCGTCCTCGCCACGCCCTACGATGTACCCATCCTCGGCTACGGCGCGCACGCGGTGAACAATCTCCGCCTCTGGCGCGCGGGCCCGGTGCACAAGCAGCTCGATCTCGACGCCTTCAACGCCGGGGACTATTCCCGCGCGCAGAAGGCCAACAACGATGCCGAGGCGATCACCTGCCTCCTCTACCCCGACGACAATACCCCCGCCGGGCAGCAGCTCCGGCTCCAGCAGGAATATTTCTTCGTCAGCGCCGGACTGCAGAGCGTGCTGCGCACGTTCCGCGCCACGCATCTTTCCTGGGACAAGCTCCCCGAGCGCGTCGCCATTCACACGAACGACACCCACCCCGCGCTCTGCGTGCCGGAGCTGATGCGTCTTTTGATGGACGGCGAAGGGCTCTCGTGGGAGGAGGCGTGGGACATCACCTGCCGCACGATCTCCTATACGAACCACACCGTCATGCCGGAGGCGCTCGAAAAGTGGCCGGTGTCGCTCATGCGCTCTCTCCTCCCCCGCCAGTTCCAGATCATCGAGGAGATCGACCGCCGCTGGCGCGAGAGCTTTGACCAGTCCGTCCCCGGCTGGCACGACCGCCAGCAGGCGACCGCCGTCATCGGCGGCGGGTTTGTGCGCATGGCAAATCTCTCCGTGATCGGCGGGCATTCGGTGAACGGCGTGGCGAAGCTCCACACGGAGATACTGAAAAACACCGTTCTGCGCGATTTTTACGCCATCTCCCCGGAGAAGTTCAACAATAAAACGAACGGCGTTTCCCACCGCCGGTTCCTTTTGCAGGCGAATCCCGGCCTTTCGCGCTACATCACCGAGCGCATCGGCGACGGCTGGATCGAGCAGCCCGAAAAGCTCGAAGGGCTTCTCGCCTACGCGGACGACACCGAGTCGCTGCGCGAGCTTGCCAAGGTGAAGCTTGCGGCGAAGAAAAAGCTCTGCGATTATATCGCGCGTGATTTCGGCATCACGTGCAACCCCGACGGGCTCATTGATGTGCAGGTAAAGCGCATCCACGCCTACAAGCGCCAGCTTCTGAACGCCTTTAAAATTCTCGCGCTCTACGACCGGCTCAAGGACGACCCCTGCGCGAAGGTTCCGTCGAGCACGTTCGTTTTCGCCGGCAAGGCCGCGCACAGCTACGCCTTTGCCAAGGAGAGCATCCGGTTTGTGTGCGCCGTGGCCGATCTCGTGAACGCCGATCCGGTGGTGAGCCGCCGGATGAAGGTCGTATTCATGGAGAACTTCGGCGTGACGATGGGGCAGCGCATCTACCCCGCCGCCGATATTTCCGAGCAGATCTCCACCGCCGGTAAGGAAGCGAGCGGTACCGGCTGCATGAAGTTCATGATGAACGGCGCCGTGACGCTCGGCACGCTCGACGGCGCGAACGTGGAAATCCGCGACCGCGTCGGTGCGGAGAACATTTCGATCTTCGGCCTCACGAGCGAGGAGACCGAGCGTTTCACTACACAGGGCGGCTACAACGCCCGCGAATGTGCCGAAAACGATCCGGTACTCGCGCGCGTGCTTGCCCACCTTACGGACGGCTCGCTCGGCAGCAAGTTCTGGGATCTCGAGGACGCGCTGCTCAAGTATAACGACGAATTTTTCGTCCTGCGCGACTTTGCGCCGTATCTCGCGGCGTGGGATGCTCTCGCCGGAGAAACCGGCAATCTCTCCTTCCAGCGCAAGGCGCTTGTGAACATTGCGAAATCCGGCTGGTTTTCGAGCGACCGCGCCGTTGCCGAGTATGTGAGCGATATATGGAAAATTCGATAATCAAACAAACCCCACTCCGTTGAGGGGTTTGTTTGAGGGGATAGCGGCTCGCCGCAGCGCACTCGCTTGCGCTCGCACGTTTGCGGGCCGAGAGGAATTTTCTCCGACGCACATGTCGCCGGAGAAAATGATCCCATTTATTTGCTCCTGCGGGAGCAAACTCTGCGAGGCATCCACATCCTTCGCGTTTAGATTTAAGATACTATGAACTATGATACTTAGGGAGGTACTTGTCCATGCGAAAAAAGGAATGCGTAGCCATGCTCCTGGCGGGCGGCCAGGGCAGCCGTCTGGGTGTTCTGACGGAGAAGATCGCCAAGCCTGCCGTTTCGTTCGGCGGGAAATACCGCATGATCGATTTTTCCCTTTCCAACTGCGTCAACTCCGGCATTGACACCGTCGGCGTGCTGATCCAGTATAAGCCGTCGCTGCTCAACCGGTATCTCGGCACGGGCGCGGCGTGGGATCTCGACGCCGCCTGGGGCGGCGTGCACATCCTCCCGCCGTACGCCACGCAGACCGGCGGCGAATGGTACGAAGGCACCGCCGACGCCATTTACCACAACATCGACTTTCTCGACGGCTACGACCCCGAGTATGTCATCATCCTCTCCGGCGACCATCTCTACCAGATGGACTACAACCTGATGCTCGACTTCCACAAGCTCATGGGCGCCGATCTCACCGTTGCGGTCAAGACCGTGCCGTGGGAGGAGGCGAGCCGCTTCGGCATCATGTCCGTCGATCAGGACATGCGCATCACGCGCTTTGCCGAAAAGCCGAAGGAGCCGGAGAGCAATCTGGCCTCCATGGGTATTTACATTTTCACCTGGCCGGTGCTGCGCGCGGCGCTCCTCGCTGACCACGCGGACGAGCAGAGCGACAAGGACTTCGGCAAGAACATCATCCCGACGCTGCTCGGCCAGGGCAAGAACCTCTTCGCCTATCAGTTCTCCGGCTACTGGAAGGATGTCGGCACGATCCCGAGCTATTACTCCACGCAGATGGAGCTCCTTGCCGAGAATGCCGAGTTCCGCCTGCACGACACGCGCATGCACATCCTCTCCAACTTCAACGAACACCCCTCCCACTTCATCGGCGGGGAGGGCCGTGTGGAGCACAGCATGATCTGCAACGGCTGCGAAATTTACGGCGAGGTGTATAACTCCATTCTCTCCCCCGGCGTCACGGTGGAAAAAGGCGCGGTGGTGCGCGACTCCATCCTGCTCCCGGAATCGACCGTCGGCGAGGGAGCGCGCGTCGAGCGCACGATCCTCAACGAGAACGCCTCCATCGCCGCCGATGCGACCATTGGAGCGCCGGGCAAGATCACCGTCATCGGCGAAAACGCCGTGATGGAAGTGGACGTTTGATTTAAGGGAGGGAACAACATGAACCGCACGATCGGCCTTATTTCCACCAACTATTCCGTCCCCGGCTTCGGCTCCGTTACCGAGGAACGCCCGGCGGCGAGCATCCCGTTCGGTGGGCGCTACCGCCTGCTCGACTTCGCTTTGAGCAACATGGTAAACTCCCGCATCCAGACGGTAGGCCTCGTCACGCCGTATTTCTACCGCAGCATTATGGATCACGTCGGCGCAGGCAAGCCGTGGGACCTCTCCCGCAAGGAGGGCGGTCTTTACATTCTGCCCGGCACGGTGTTCGGCTTCCACGAGCAGAACGCGCGTTTTCTCTTCCGCGATCTGCTGCACAACATGGAATATCTCCGTCAGGGCGACGGCGACTATATTCTCGTGAGCTCCGGCACGCTCGTGGCAAACATCGACTATCAGCCGATAATCGCCAAGCACGAGCTCGAAGGCAAGCCCGTCACGCTGCTCTATAAGAAAATGCAGCCGGGCGAGAAGCGCACGGGGCGCTATCTCACGCTCGACGGCGGCATCGTCACCGGCATCCAGCGTGCCGAGGAGGGCGAAAATCTCCTGCTCGACAGCTTCATCGCCGATAAATCGTTCCTGCTGCGCATGGCGCGCGACTATGCCGCGCTCGACTATATGGATTTTCTCGACATCCTCACCCACGTCCTGCCGGAGGTTGCCGTCGGCTGCTACGCCTTTGACGGCTACGTCGCGTTCATGGACGGCATGGAGGACTATTTCCGCGCCAGCATGGATCTGCTCGACAGCGGCATCCGCCGCGAGCTCTTCCAGCCCGACCGGCAGATCCGCACCAAGGCGCACGACACCCCTCCCGCGCTCTACGCCCCCGGCTCGGCGGCAAAGAACTCCGTCATGACCGCCGGAAGCGTCATCGAGGGCAGCGTGGAGAATAGCGTCTGCTTCCGCAACGTGCGCATCGAAAAGGGCGCGGTCGTCCGCAATTGCGTGCTGATGGAAAAGTGCGTCGTCAAGGTGGGCGCGCGGCTGGAAAACGTGGTGTGCGATAAGAATGTCACGGTTTCGGCGGGCACGGTCGTCTGCGGCACGGCGGAGCATCCCTGCGTGCTGGCGAAAGGCGGCGTTGTATGAAGGAAAAGCTGCGCGTTCTCTTTGCCGCGTTTGAAGCCGCTCCCTTCATGAAAACCGGCGGTCTCGGCGACGTGGCGGCGTCTCTCCCCGGCGCAGTGCAGTGCCCGACGATCGAGATGCGCGTCGTGCTGCCGAAGCTCCGCCAGATCCCGGCCGAGTATCAGGAGAAGATGAAGTTTCTCTGCTCCTTCTATGTCCCGCTCGGCTGGCGCAGCCAGTACTGCGGGCTCTTCGAGCTGCGGCGCGGCGGCGTTACGTGGTATTTTCTCGATAACGAGTATTACTTCGGGCGCGACGGCGCTTACGGCTATTTTGACGACGGCGAGCGCATGGCGTTTTTTGCCAAGGCCATCTGCGAATGCTGCCGGTATCTGCCGGACTTCTTCCCGAATGTGCTGCATTGCAACGACTGGCACACGGCGCTCGCGCCGGTGTTTCTGCGCGAGCAGTACCGCTATGCCCCCGGCTACAGCGACATCCGCACCGTATTCACCATCCACAATCTCAAATTTCAGGGGCAGTATGACCCCCATGTCCTCAGCGACATTCTCGGCCTGGACGGCGTCGTCGCGGCGCGCAATCAGCTGCTGCGCGACGACGGCAAGTGCGTCAACTACCTTGCCGGGGCCGTCAGCTACTCTGACCGCATCACAACCGTCAGCCCCACGTATGCCAGAGAAATCTGCACGCCGTATTTCGGCGAGGGCCTGCAGGATCTCTTCCTGCGGCGGCACGACATTCTCTCCGGCATCCTGAACGGCATTGATACCGCTTCTTACGACCCCGCGAAGGACAAGGCGCTCGTTCACAACTACACCGACCCCGACGGCAAGGCGGAGAATAAGAAGGCTTTGCAGGAAGAGCTCGGTCTCACGGTCGATCCGGAGGTACCGCTCTGCGTGTGTGTCAGCCGTCTCACGGAGCAGAAGGGCTTCGATCTTCTCAACGCCGTAGCGGAGGAAATGCTCTCGTGCGCGCAGATCGCCGTGCTCGGCACAGGCGACCGCGCCTACGAGGACTATTACCGTGCGCTCGAAGCGCGCCATCCCGGCCGGTTCAGCGCCCAGATCCGCTTCTCCGAGCCGCTTTCGCGCCGGATGTACGCCGGAGCGGACATTTTCCTCATGCCCTCGCGCTTTGAGCCGTGCGGCCTGAGCCAGATGATCTCCATGCGCTACGGCACCGTGCCCGTCGTGCGGCAGACCGGCGGGCTCGCCGACAGCGTGGAGCCCTACAACCGCTACACCGGCGAGGGCACCGGCTTCGGCTTTTTGAATTTTAACGCCCACGAGCTGCTCTTCACCACGCAGGAGGCCTGCCGTCTGTACACCGAAAGCCCCGTTGCATGGGGCAATCTTGCCGCGCAGGGCATGGCGTGCGACTTCTCCTGGCGCGCAAGCGCGCGCGAATACCGCAAGCTTTACCGAGGTCTTTTCACATGATCGTACACGAATCCAGAAACAGCGCCTTCCGCCGTCCGTTCGGCGCTGCCGAAGCCGGGACAGAGGTTTATCTCGCCGCGGAGAAGGCCGGTGCGCCGGACATGACGCTCCGGCTGCACCCGTTCACAGGCGAAGATACGCTTCTCCCCATGGTTTCCGAGGGCGGCGGGCGGTTTTCCGTCACGGTGACGCTGCCCGAAACGCCCTGCGTGCTCTGGTACTCGTTCCATACCGGAGACGATGAGACGTGCGCCTGGCAGATCACGGTATACAAAAAAGCCGCCGTCCCCGACTGGTGGAAGGACGGCGTCGTCTATCAGATTTTCCCTGACCGGTTTGCCCGCGAGCGCGATTGGACGCCGCACGAGCCGGAGAAGCGCCGCGGCACGCACCGTTTTCTCGTGCGCGACTGGGATACGCCGGTCTTCTACCCCCGCGCAGAAAACGGGGATGTCTCCTCGTGGCCGTTCTGGGGCGGAACGCTCCGGGGCATCGAGGAAAAGCTGCCGTATCTCGCCTCGCTCGGCGTCACGGTTTTGTACCTGAACCCGATCTTCGAGGCCGCAAGCAACCACCGGTACGACACGGCAGACTATACCCGCATCGATCCGCTGCTCGGCAAGAAAAAGGATTTTGAATCGCTCTGTGAGGCGGCACGCAAACGCGGCATCCGCATCGTGCTCGACGGCGTATTCAACCACACCGGCGCGGACAGCGTATATTTCGATAAGTTCGGCAACTACGACGGCACGGCGGAAAAATACCGCTCGTGGTTCCGCTTCGGCGAGCAGTACCGCCATGGGTACGAGTGCTGGTGGGATGTGCCCGATCTCCCGAATGTGGAGGAGAACGACCCCTCGTTCCGGGAATTTCTCTGCGGCGAGGACGGCGTGGTGCGCCGGTGGCTGCGGCGCGGCGCTTCGGGCTGGCGGCTGGACGTTGCCGACGAACTGCCCGACAGTCTCATCCGCGACATCCGCGCAGCGATGAAGGCCGAAAAGGAGGACTCGCTCCTGCTCGGCGAGGTCTGGGAGGATGCTTCCAACAAGGTGAGCTACGGCGCGCTGCGCGAATATTTCCTCGGCAGCGAGCTGGACGCCACCATGCACTATCCGTTCCGCACCGCGGTGCTGGACTTTTTGCAGGGAAAGATCAACGCGCAGACCGCCTGCGACGCGCTCTGGGCAATTCAGGAGCATTACCCGAAGGAAAATCTCTACGCCGCACTCAATCTCATCGGCAGCCACGACCGCGCCCGTGCGCTCACGGTGCTCGACGGCGATACGAACGCTCTCAAAATGGCGATGTTTCTCCAGTTTGCCCTGCCGGGCGTTCCGTGCATCTATTATGGCGACGAGGCCGGCATGACCGGCGGCGTTGATCCCTACAACCGCGGAAGCTTCCCGTGGGGCAAGGGCGACGCCTCGCTCACCGACTTTGTCCGGAGTCTCACCGCGATGTATCAGGAAACGCCGCTGCTGCGGCGGGGCGAGTGCGAGCTGCTGTTCTTCGGCGAGAACGTGCTCGGCTGCCGCCGGTTTGACGAGACCGGCTCGGTGATCGCGCTCATCAACCGCGGGGAAGAGGATGCCGAATGCTTCGGCGTCACCGTACCGGGACGGGGGTATATCTTAGAATGAAGCACTACATCATTTCCAAATTCCGTCCTGGAACGCCGTGGCGGGAGTATCTGCCGGAGATCGAGGAGATTTTCGGCCGAACGCTCCGGATCGAGGGCGTCCACGGCGTGGAGGTGTTCCCGTCCTGCTCCGACCGGCCGAACCGGTTTGATCTCATGATCTGCATGGACATGGACGCCGCGGCGCTGCCGCTTTATGATGCGAGCGAGCCGCACCGCACCTGGAAGGAAAAGTTCGGCCCCATGCTCGAGGGCAAAACCATTTTCGACCACGAATAAAATTTCATTCATAAGCAAAAACAGCTCCTTCGGATACAGAGCGATCCGAAGGAGCTGTTTTTATCGATTTTGCTTTGCAGAGACATTGCAGGGCAGGAAGGTTATCCTTCGTAGACGATGCGGCCGTCGGAAATGGTATAGATCACGGGCACATCGGAGATGGCCTTGACATCGCAGGTGAGCAGATTGTCGCCGAGGACGACGAGGTCCGCCTTTTTGCCTACCTCAATGGTGCCCACGCGGTCATCAAGGAACGCGCCGTATGCGGCGTTGGTGGTGTACATTTCGAGCATCTCGTACACGGTCGCGGCCTGCGCGGCGTTTCTGGTGTAGGTCTCGATATCCTGATCCTCGCCCGCGTAGGGAGAGCACTGAGTCGCACCTGCCTCGATGGCGTGCAGCGGGGCAAAGTCCAGCGTGACGGGGTAGTCGTTGGAGCCGGTGATAATAACGCCCGCGTCGATCATGTCGCGGATATGGTATTCACGCTGGAAGCGCTCCATGCCGAACATCTGCTCCTCCAGCGGAGAGAAGAACGGGTCATAGTAGAACCACAGCGGCTGCATCGCGGCGATGACCTTATACTCTGCCATACGGTCAACATCCTCATCGGTCAGGAGGTTGACGTGGGCGATCTTGTTGCGCACGTCGGGATTGCCATTGACCTTTGCGGAGTTTTCATAGGCGTCCATCGCGATTTTCACGGAAGCGTCGCCCATGCAGTGGGTCTGCACGGTGTATCCGGCAGCGTTGACGGCGGTGATGAACTCTTTCAGTTCCTCCGGCGACGCGGCGGGCGAGCTTACGTAGTCGGCATCCATACCGGCAGCCTCATCGTATGGCTCAAGCAGATAGGAGCTTTTGCCCTCCGGCACACCGTCCACCGTGAATTTTACCTGCCGCACGTTCAGGAAATCCGAGGCATATTTCTCATTTTCCCTGATGGTGTCTATCACGGTCTGCGCGCGCTCGGCGTTCAGCGGCGCAAAGAAAAAGAAGTTGCTGTTGATGCGGAGATTCAGTTCGCCCGCAGCTTCGAGGGTATGGAACACTTTCGTCTCGAAGCCAAGATCAAAGTTGTCAAGATTGCCGCCGCTGTCGATGCCCGTCAAACCGTAGCTGCTGGCTTCCGACTGAAAAGCCTTGAAGGCTTCGGCATACTGCTCCTCTGTATAGTTGAAGCTGGGCAGATCGCCGAGTATCGTGTTGCAGTCCGAGAAGTATCCGGTAAGCTCTCCGGCAGAGTCCTTATAGATAACGCCCTTGGGCGGGTTGGGGGTATCCTTTGTGATGCCGCACATTTCAATGGCGCAGGTGTTGAGCAGCGCGCCATGCGTGGAAACGTCCGTGCATTTGATGGGCTTGTCTGCACATATCTCGTCAAGCCATGAGTTTTCGGGGATGCTGTCTGGAAACGCCTTCAGGTCAAACGCCTCAATGAGGTAAATATCATAGTCGGGATGGCTGTCCACAAACTCTTTCGCTGCGGCCTTATAGGCCTCCAGATCCGCGCCGTACTCCATGAGGCTGAGCACCGTCTCTCTGGTCAGATACGGGCCGGGGGCGTGAATGTGGCCGTCAATAAAGCCGGGGGTGACGTACTTTCCGGCAAGGTCAATGACATTGGTTCCCTCGCCGATGAAGTCCTTGACTCCTTCGGAGGTGCCGACATAGACGATCTCGCCGTTCTTCACGGCGACGGCCTCCGCGGTGTCGTCCTCGGACACCATGGTCTGGATCGTACCGTTTGTAAGAACAAGATCGGCTGCTTCAACTGCCGGTTCAGCGGCAGGCTCTGCCGTGGGCGCGGCGGGCGCCTCCGAGGGAGTTCCCTCTGCCGGGGTCTGCGCCGTGCTTCCGCAGCCGGAGAACAGCGCCAATGTCATGGCCAGCGTCAGCAGCAGCGCGAGAGTGCGATTGCGTTTTTTCATGGGGGTCCTTCCTTTCACTAAATTTCCGTGCATTCGTTGTCAGATGGCAGGAGAACTCTCAGACAAATCTACCAGACAAACCGCGCAGTTGAAAATAAACCCCTGCTGGATGTTTTCGTCCGGCAGGGGTCTTTTATGGGCTGGCAGCGCCTGGAATCCCGTTAGACTGCCTATATTTATCGGAGAGCTTTTTTACACATTCCACAGCGCGATTGTGCACCTTTTCCTAAACCGGAGCGGCGGATTGTCTAAACTCACGGTTTTCTCCGATGAAAAAAAGTTGTCAGCGGGAACTGTCCCCGCTGACAACTTTTGATTCAGAACTCGGAGTTCGATATACGCGGCTTTTCGTCCTCGGCGACGCAGAAGCGCCGCGTGTGGCGCGCAGCGCCGATCACGGCGATCATGCCGCAGCCGAGCGCGAGAGCGGCTGCGCCGTGGAGCGAATAGAACACCGCTGCGCTCACGCCGTAGAGCGCAAACACGAGCATGCTGCGCAGGCGGTGCGGGCGGATTATTACGATGACGGAGAAGAAAATGTAGAGCCCCGCCAGAAGCAGCAGCCCCGTCAGCGATACGTCTGTGAGCGCCAGCGCGAGCATCGCGCCGAACGCCGAAGAGATGCATTTGCCGCCGTGAAAGCCGTTGAACACGCCGACGGCGTGGCCGAGCACGGGCGCGGCAAGCGCGAGCGCGAACCACACCGACTGCGTATCCAGATACCGCGCCGCGAGCGACACGGGGAGATACGCCTTGAGCATGTCGAGTGCGAGACACAAAAGCCCCATCGGCACGCCGCACACGGCAAACACGTTGGCAGCGCCCGGATTCTCATCGGCGCGCAGCGCGCACACGTCCTTGCCGGTCAGGAGCTTCGGCAGGGTGCGGCTGAACATCACGCCGCCGAGCAGAAAGCCCCCGGCGATCAGCGCGAAGGTGAGAAGAGCTTCGTTTCCGGTCATGACAGCACGATCCTTTCCGCAATTCTATCGGCGGCGTCGGGCGCAATGGTATTTCGCTGCGCTTCGCGCATCGCCGCGGCCTTTTCCTTATCTCGTGCGAGCGCGACGGCCTTTGCCGCGGCGTCCGCGGCGTCCTCCGCACGCTCGGAGAGCCCGTGAGAGGCGAAGAACGCAATGTTCGGCGCCTCGCACGCGGTGTAAACGAGAAGCTGCACGAGCGGGACCTGCGCCACAGCGGCCTCGGTGCTCGTAAGTCCGCCGGGCTTGGAGATCATCACGTCGGCGGCGTTCATGTATACGTTCACCTTTTTCGTGAACGTGACGATGCGGACGTGCTCGTTTCCGGCATACTTTTCCTCGAGCGTCTGCTTGAGATCGCTGTTGCGCCCAACGAGGATATAGACCGTAAACGCCCCGCCATCGTGCCGAAGAAGAATTTCATCGCAGATTGCGCCCGCGTTCCCGACGCCGATGCCGCCGCTCATAACGAGGAACACGTCCTGAGACTGCGGTATGGCGAGATAGTTCCGCGCCGCGGCCTTGTCCATATGGTTTGCAAACTTTTCGTCCACCGGGATGCCGGTGACGATGATGCGCTCCGACGGTATGCCCTTTTCCACAAGCTCCGCGCGCAGATCCTCGTGCGCGATGAAATACCCGTCCAGATCGGTCTCGGCAAGAAACGGGATGCAGGTATAGTCCGTCAGCACGCCGTAGCACGGCACGGGGAACTCCCCGGCCTTGCGGATGGCGGTCATCGTCTCCATCGGGTAGAGGTGCGTGCACACCACGCGGTCGTAGCCGTTCGTTTCGATGAAGGCGCGGAGATTGGCCGCATACCGGGCGTTCGCGTGGTAGACCGGCGAGGTGATGCCGGTGGAGCTATAGATATCTCCCGCGCGGTAGAGCGCGTTGAACGCCGAGGGGGCGTTTTTCATAATGGCGGTGTACGCGCCGGATACGAAGCGCTCGGCATACTTTCCGGCGAGCACGAGCGGATCAAAGACCCGGTTTTCAATGCCCTTTCGCGTCAGCGCCCCGGCAACGGCGGCCGCGGCGCTGTTGTGACCCTCACCCGTGTCGCAGCTCAAAATCAGTACTTTCAACGGTTTTCTCTCCCTGCTTGCTTTATGCAACGTGTGTGTATTATAATAGGAAAGGATCCGCAGTTCGGCAATGGACATGCGCCTGCCAAACCGTGGCGGAAGTCTCAAAGAAATCACCCGATGAAGATTATTCCACACTTGGTGAAAAAGATGTGGAAGCCGGATTTTTAAGGAGGGCGCACGATGGAACCGGTGAACCGGAAAAGCGATCTTCGCGTCATGAAAACGAAGCGGGCGATCCACACGGCGTTCGCGGAGCTGCTGACCGAAAAGAACATGGACGATATCACCGTCACGGACATCGCCTCGCGCGCAATGATCAACCGCAAAACGTTTTACAACAACTACCGCGGCGTATACGAGCTGGTGGACGAGCTGGAAAACGAGGTCATCCGCACGTTTGAAACGGCGATGCAGGGGATTGATTTTATCGAACATCCGTATGCGGTGTTCGTAAAGCTCACGGAGATCATCAACAGCGACATGGATTTTTACGGCGCGCTGCTCTGCTCCAGCCGGAATGCAGGTCTGGCGCATAAGATCCGCCTGACGCTCCAGCAAAAAGCGCAGGATCTGTTCGCCAGCCGGGTTGATATGCCGCAGGAACAGCTGGAAGTCATGATGAACTATGCCATTTCCGGCATGGTGGCAGTGTATCAGAGCTGGTTCAACTCCGAACGGCGGCAGTTGATCGAGGAAATATCCGATATCGTCAGCCGCATGTGCCTCGCGGGGCTGCGCGCCGCGGCGGCGGACGCCCGGCTGAAGGAATAAGCGGAGGAAATACCATGGCAAACGCAAAAGACAAAAAGAAGATCATCCTCTGGCTGGTCGCGCTCGCGCTCGTCGCCGCGGCGGCGTTCGCGACCGTCGCTTTCGTGCGCCACAACCAGCGCCCGGCGTGGGACGGCGGCTACAGCGTTCACATCAGCGAGGTCATGACCGATAATACGACCTGCCCGAACGCCGAAGGCGTTCTCTGCGATTGGGTGGAGATCGAAAACACGTCCTCGAAGGACTTCCCTCTCGCCGGGTACTATCTCTCCGACGAGGCAGGAAAAGGCAAGTACTGCTTCCCGGCAGGGACGGTCGTCCCGGCGCGGGGGTATCTCGTCGTGTGGTGCTCGCCGGACGAAGAGGGCGACGGCTACGCGCCCTTCGCCCTGCGCAAGGCGGGCGGCGAGACGGTGTGTCTCATGAATGAAAACCGCACGGTGCTCGACAGCGCCGTGACCGTTGCGTGCGGGGAGGGACAGTCTCTCGTCCGCGGCAGCGACGGTGCTCTCGTCCCCTCCGATACGCCGACGCCCGGCTACCCGAACAACGACGCGGGCGCGAAGGCGTGGCAGGAGGAGCTCGCGCAGCGCAGCGGCGGCACGCTCGCGCTCAGCGAGATTATGTCCTCGAATACGCTTTTTGCCGCGCCCGACGGGAATTACTACGACTGGATCGAGGTACATAACCCCTCGGATTCGCCGGTATCTCTCTCCGGCTACAAGCTCTCCGACCGCACGAACAAAACAAAATACGCCTTCCCGGACGAATTGCTCGGCGCGGGCGGATATAAGATCGTCTGGTGCGCCCCCGGCGTGGAGGGCGCGGAATACGCCTCCTTTGCGCTCGCGAGCGCGGGCGGCGAAACGGTCGTGCTCACGGCGCCCTCCGGCGCGGAGAGCGAGAGCATCGAGCTTCCCGCTCTGGGGAAAAACACGACGTATGCCAAGGAAGACGGCGCGTGGGTCGTATCCCGGCGCCCGACGCCGGGATTTTCGAACGACGATGCCGGGTATGAGGCGTGGCTGCGCTCCGGTGGATACGAAAACAACGAAATCTACATCACCGAGGTCATGGCGCACAACCGCGGCACGCTCGCCGACAGCGACGGCGAGCTCTCCGACTGGATCGAGATCGCAAACCTTGGCGAAACGGCGGTCGATCTCTCGGGCTGGTATCTCTCCGATGACCCGAACGTGCCGGACGAATGGAAGATTCCGGCGCTGACGCTTGCGCCGGGCGAATACGCGGTGATCTTTGCCTCCGGCAAAAACCGCACCGAGGGCGAGCTGCACACGAACTTCTCTCTCTCCGACGGTGATACGGTCATCCTCTCCACCGGGAACGGCGCGGAAACCGGCAGCGTGAAGATTGAGAACGTGCCGGACGGCGCTTCCCTCGCCATGCAGCCGGACGGCAGCTTCGCCGTCTCCGACTTCCCGACGCCGGGCTTTGAAAACACCGCCGCAGGGTATGCCGCCTTCTGCGAGACCGATACGCGCACCTCGCCGCTTCTGCTGTGGGAGATCGTTGTCTATGAGGCGGGCTCGTCTGACTGGGTGGAGCTGAAAAACGTGTCTGCGAGCCCGGTCGATCTTTCCGGGTACACGCTCTCGGATAAATTCAAGGAACCGGCGCGCGACGCGCTGCCCGCCGTGACGCTCGCCCCCGGCGAGAGCTATGTGTTCGTATGCGAAAACGTAGGGCTGAACGCACAGCGCGATGAGCTCTATCTCTTCGATGCCTCCGGCGCGCTTTGCGACTGGGCGTTCCTGCGTGAAATTCCGAACGGCGGAAGCTACGGCCGTCAGAGCGGCGAGAACGGCTATTTCTATTTCAAGCAAAGCACTCGCGGCACGGAGAACGGCACGGGGTACCGCTCCGTGGCGGCGCAGCCCACGGTGGACACCGCTGCGGGCGTATACGACGGCGCCGAGAGCCTTACGCTCACGATCACCGGCGAGAACGTACACTATACCCTTGACGGCAGCACCCCGACGGAGAACGACGCGGCCTACACCGCGCCCATCATGATCACGGAAACGACGATTGTCCGCGCCGCGAGCTTCCCAGCGGACGAGCTGCCGGGCAAGGCGGTAACATGGTCGTATTTCCTGCGCGAGAACAGCACGCTTCCCATCGTCAGTCTCGTGACCGACCCGGACAATCTCACCGGACCGCAGGGCATCTATTCCAATCACGAACAGGCATGGAGCGAGAAGTGGGAGCGCGAGGCGACCGTCGCCATGTACGAGGACGGCGGCGAATTTTCCATCGACTGCGGCATCCGCATGCACGGCCGCACGAGCCGCCGCGTGAGTGAGAAGAAATCGTTCACGCTCAAATTCCGCGGCCGGTACGGCGGGGATCTGAACTACGACGTGTTCGGTGACGGCATCGTGACGGACTTTTCGTCGCTGCTGCTGCGCGCGAGCGTGGAGGATACATACACGTCCTACATGCGCGACGAGTTCTTCGCCCGCATCGCCATGGACTATACGGATGTCCCCGCGCAGAATTACCGCTATGTCTCTCTCTTCCTCAACGGCGAGTACTGGGGCATTTACGCCATCCGCGAGCACCACAGCGAGGAATACTTCGCTTCCCACAAGGGCGTGGACGCTGATACCGTCGATATGCAGACGGGCGAGTTTGAAGGCAGCACCGCGTGGAGCGATCTTCTGAACTACGCGCGCAGCCACGATCTCAGCCAGCCGGAAGCGTGGGCGTACATGCAGGAGCATCTCGATGTGCCGGAGATGATCGACTGGCTCATTCTCGAATGCTGGTCGGGCGATATCGACGTTTACGAAAACGTCCGCTTCTACGCGAGCCCGGAATACGAAAACGGGAAGTACATTTACGGTCTCGCGGACATGGATCTCACGATGATCAACACGAACACGTACCTCGTCGGCTTCGATAACTACCTGCTCCACGGCATCATCCCATCGGCGCTGCTCTATAACGCCGAGTTCAAGGATATGTTCCTCACGCGCCTCGGCGAAATGCTGCGCGGCCCGCTCTCGGACGAGAATGCGCAGGAGACGATCAACGCGCTCCGCGCGATCGTCGAGCCAGAGAGCGCGCGCGATCTCGCGCGCTGGGGACAGTCGCCGAACCTTTTCACCGCGCAGATGGCAAACATCCAGAACTTCATTTCCGGCCGCGCCGAGCGCATGAAAAACGACGCCATTTCCCTCTTCCATCTCTCCGCCGAAGAGGCAGCGAAGTATTTCGGATAAATCGGCGCAGCAAACACAAAATATACCCGCCCGCTGAAAAGAACACCGGGCGGGTATGTTATTATGCACAGCAGAATACGGGACAGAATGGCGGATTTTTGTCTTTTTGAGAATTGAAAAACGAAAAAGCGTCTGCTATATTGTCGGCAGAATGAGAAATGTACCGCAAGTCTCATAATTTCAGATCATCAGGAGGAAAGTATCATGGGTATCAGCATTGATTTTACGGGCAAAACGGTATTGGTGACCGGTGCCGGGCGCGGTCTCGGCAAGGCCATGGCGCTGACCTTCGCCAAAGCGGGCGCGGACGTATATCTCGGCAACCGCAAGGAAGACCAGGGCATGGAGACCGTAAAGGAGATCGAAGCTCTCGGCCGCCGCGCGGGCTTCACGAAGTGCGATGTTGCCAAGGAAGAGAACGTGAAAAAGCTTCTGGACGACGCCGTGGCTTTCGGCGGCGGCAAGCTGGATGTGTTCGTTAACGCTGCGGGCGTCATCTCCATTGAAGATATGATGTATACCTCCGACGAGGAGATCAAGCGTCTCTTTGATATCAACGTGCTCGGTACGGTGCACGCGCTCAAGCTCGGCCTGCCCATCATGGAAAAGCAGAAGAGCGGCAACATCGTGACCGTCGCCTCCATCGCCGGCCGCGGCGGCATGGCGATGCTGCAGACCTACTGCGCGTCCAAGGCCGCCGTCATCAGTCTGACGCAGAGCGCCGCGAAGATGGCTGCGCCCTACGGCGTACGCGTGAACGCCATCGCTCCGGGCATCATCCGCACGTCCATGTGGGAAGAAATTCTCAACGGCATGGCGCACGGCTGGGATCCGGCGAACAAGCGCGCTCTCTCCGATGAAGAGCGCGAGACGCTCTGGAACGAGTCCGTGAAGAACATGATTCCGCTCGGCCGCGCGCAGCTCGCCGAGGACATCGCGAATGGCACCGTGTTCATCGCGTCCGATCTCGCCCGCGAGATCACCGGCCAGGTGCTCGCCATTGACGGCGGCACGACGATGGTGTGATTGCCGGAAAACCCAAAAAATCCCGGACGCAAAAGCGGAGTCCGAATAAGAAAACATAGATTTTCCCCCGCAGACAACGGTGTCTGCGGGGGAAAACTGTTTACAGCCATTCGGCGAAGAATTTTTCGTTGGAACAAGGCGCTTTTTCGCAGCAATGCTTTGTGCATTGCAAGAAAAAGGAACGCAGTTCCAGCGGAAAAGGCCCGGCGAAGGGGCTGTGTTTTCTTATGAGGACGCAGCTAATGGCATCCGGGATTTTTTCGTGTCAACGGGGATGGTCACACCGCCGTTTTCCTGCCGCGAAGTTCGCTCACGAGCGCCGAGCCGATGATCAGCGCCGCGCCGAGAATGCCGAACGCCGTCAGCCGCTCGTGCAGCAGAAGCGCCGAGAAAAAGAGCGAGGACACCGGGTCAATGTAGCTGAGTACCGCAACCGACTGCGCGGGGAGCTTATTCACGTTCCCGAAGTAGAGCGCATACGCGATGCCGCTGTGTACGAGGCCGACGACGAGCACAAGGATCACCGTGCGCGTATCGAGCATGACCGCCGAGAAGTCCTCCGTGAGCAGCAGGTACGGGATGAGCACCGCCGCCGCAGAGAAAAGCTGGATGATCGTCTTTTCGTAAGCGTCCTCCACCTCGGTCTTCTTATTGATGATCACGGTTGCGGCATAGAGCGCCGCGGCGGCCAGGCCGAAGGCGATGCCCTTCGCGTCCTGCGCGCCGGGCAGACCGCCCTCCGCCACGCCGGAGACGAACACCATGCCGACGATCGCCGCGAACACGCACAGCCATTTTTTCGCGCTGAGCTTTTCGCGGAAGAAGATCGGCGAGAGCAGTATCACGATGGTCGGCTGCATATAAAAGCACATCGTCGCCACCGCTACGCTGGTGTAGTTGTAGGCCTCAAAAAGGAAGATCCAGTCAATGCCGATGATTGCGCCCGAAAGGATGAGCAGCGCGAGCTGCTTTTTTTCGATCTTCGCGAGCTTGCGGCGCTTCACCGCAACGAATATCAGCAGAAACACGCCGCCGAGCAGCCCGCGGGAAAACGCGAGCAGCGCCGACGAGAACGGGATGTTCCGCCGGAAGATCGCGATCGTGCCGAAAATCAGCATGGAGGCGCAGAGGGAGAGATAAGCCTTGCGGTTTTCTTTCATTTCCCGGTATCGTTCCTTTCTTTTTCCGCCGTGCGGAACATGAGTTCTGTCATGGTGATCATCAGCGCAACGAAGCAGAGAAGATAGGCCGGCATAATGGAAAAGCCTAGCGCGTTGCCCAGAAGGCCGAAGAGCGGCGGCACAAACGTTGAGCCGACGTACGCGCCCGCCATCTGGATGCCGATGATCGCGCCGGAGTTCTCCGCGCCGAAGTTCGCGGGCGTGGAGTGGATGATGCAGGGATAGACCGGCGCGCAGCCGAACCCGATCACGAGGAACGCGGCAACCGCGGCGGTATAAGAAGCCGTCGGGAGCGCAAGCGCACCGATGCCGCAGACGAACACCCCCGTGCCGAGACGGATCATGTTCCGGTCGCCCAGGCGGTCGGTAACAAACCCGCTCACGAACCGCCCGGCGGTGAGGCCAATATAAAAGAGCGCGGCCAGCCCCGCCGCGCGCTCGGCAGGAAGCCCCTTGACCTCGGCAAAATACGTGCTTGCCCACTGCATCGCCGTCGCCTCCGCGGCGCAGTAGGCGAAAAAGCCCGCGAGAATATACGGCACGCCCTTTATCTTCAGCGCGCCGCGCACGCCGACGCTTTTCCGCTTCGTCTCCGCGGCAGTCCTATTGGCCTTCCACACCGGGAGCGTCACGAGCAGAAGCACGGCAATGGCGAGCTGCAAAAGCGCAACGGTGCGGTAACCGCCGTGCCAGGTGCTGTGCGTCAGCGCCCAGCTCATGACAAACGGGCTGACGATCGTGCCGACGCCCCAGAAGCAGTGCAGCCAGCTCATGTGGCGTGCTTTATAGTGCAGCGCCACATAGTTATTGAGCGCCGCATCGATCGCGCCCGCGCCGAGGCCGTACGGCACGGCGAAGACAATGAGCATCCAGAACTTTGTGGAAACCGAAAAGCCGAGCAGCGCGAGCACCGTGAGAAACACGCTCACGACCGTCACGCCGCCGGTGCCGAGCTTTCGCGTGAGCCGGTCGGACATAAGGCTGGAAACGATCGTTCCGCCGGAGATCACCATGGACACAATGCCCATGTACGAAACCGGCACGCCGAGCTCGGCGTGCATGACCGGCCAGCCGGAGCCGAGCAGCGAATCCGGCAGGCCGAGGCTGATGAACGCAAGATAAATGAGCGCGAGCAGCAGCGAGTACATTTATACCACCTTCACAGCGCAGTTCTGCTTTTCGGTCACATAGCCGATGCGCGCGGCGTGCGGCACCTTATCGGTGAGCTCCGCGAGCAGGGCGGGCGCGTCCTTCTCCGATACGGCGAGCAGCAGTCCGCCGGAGGTCTGGGGATCGAAGAGAACGTCCATCATCGCGCGCGTGACGTTCGGCGCGCTCTCGCTGAAGGGCTCGGCAAAATTGCGGTTGCGGTACATGCCCTCGGGGAGAATGCCGATCTCGGCAAGAGAGAGCACCTCCGGGAGAAGCGGCACGTTCGCGCTCTCGATGACGGCGGTCACGCTGCCGCCGTTCGCCATTTCGCCCGTGTGTCCCATGAGGCCGAAGCCGGTCACATCGGTGATGCTGTGCACATCGTATTTCCCGGCAATCTCGCTTCCGGCGCGGTTGAGCTCCGCCATCTGGGCAACCGCCTTGGCATAGGTCTCTTTGGAGACCATATCCGCCTTGTTCGCCGTGGAGATAATGCCGGTGCCGAGGGCTTTCGTGAGAATGAGCACATCGCCCGCGTGCGGCGTGCAGTTCAGGCGGATCTTGTCCGGGTGGGCGAAACCCGTCACGGAAAGGCCGTATTTCGGCTCGGTGTCGCGGATGGTGTGGCCGCCGGAGATGATGACGCCGGCCTCCGCGGCCTTCGTATAGCCGCCGCGCAGCACCTCGCGCACGGCCTCGTCCGGCATCTGCGGCGAGACCGCCATGATGTTCAGCGCAAGCTTCGGCTCGGCACCCATGGCGTAAATGTCGCTGATGGCGTTCGCCGCGGCGATCTGGCCGAACATGAAGGGATCGTCTACGATCGGCGGGAAGAAGTCCAGCGTCTCCACAAGCACAAGATCGTCCGAAATTTTATAAACGCAGGCGTCGTCGCTCGTGTCGTAGCCGACGAGCAGGCGCTCGTCGTATACCGAAGGCAGGCCCTTCAAAAGCTTTACCAGCGTGCCCGCGCCGACCTTTGCGCCGCATCCGGCGCAGCTCGCAAGCTTTGTCATACGAATCTCATTTTCCATAGTCTTCTCCTCGTTTCTCCGGTTTTCTCGCCGTACCGACGGCGGAGGTGAGCATCAGCACCGCTTCGAGCACGCCGCCGCCGACGGCAAGCGCCTTGTCGGACGCGGTGAAGCAGTGGAAGAGCTGGCAGCGGGGATCGACATCCGCGCTTTTGAAATGCTCGCGGGGCACTTCAAAACCCTCCGGCAATATACCGCGGAGCGTGCCGGTGATTTTTGCATACAGCGGCTCGCCGCCGACGGTGGCAACGACCTCCCCCGCCTCAACCGTGTCGCCAATCTGACGCAGGGCGTGGAACGTGCCGCCGCAGGGCGAGTGCATCACGCGCTCGGTCGTATAGCCGCCGATATTGCCGGGGACACCGGTGTTCGGAATGGCGCTGCCCGACCAGATCACACGGCCGAGCGTATGGCCGCGCATCGTCTCCACAACGGCATGGCAGTCCTCCCCGGCAGTGAAGCCGGGGCCGACGCCGATCACGCCGGGCGCGTCGGTGATGGCGGTACCGAGATTGTTCTTGGCGAGAATGGCGTCCACGATCACATCCGGGTGAAGCTCCTTCGCGCTCTCCGCCCTCGGATCGACGATCACGGGCAGGATGTTTTCCTCCAGCAGCCGCAGCGCGTCCGCGGCGCTTCCGGCGAGCCGGGCGCGCACCTCCTCCACCTTCGTCTCCCCATGGTACACCGCCTCGGAAAAGCAGACGGTGCGGCGGATGGACGACGGCTTCGGAAGATCGGTCATCACCACGTTGATCCCCGCGCGCCAGAGACGCAGCGCAATGCCGGAGGCAATATCTCCGGCGCCTTTTATCATTACAAGCATGATTTGTTCTCCTTAAAATGGTTCTGAAATCAGTATAATATGGAATACCGGCTTGTCAAGAGCATTGACTCTTGACTTTTTATCGATCTTTTCATATGATATTCATATAATATCGATATACAAAGAGGAAGTGCCCTGTCATGACGCTCAAGCAGCTCGAATACTTTCTTGCCATCGCCGAAAACGGCAGCATCACCAAAGCCGCCAACTCCCTGCGCATTTCCCAGCCGCCGCTGAGTCTTCAGCTCAAGGGGCTGGAGGAGGAGCTCGGCTGCCAGCTTTTCATCCGCGATAAGAAAAACATGATCATCACGCCGAAGGGCATCCTTCTGCGCGAGCGCGCCCGCGAGATCATGGACAAGGTGAACGAAACGCTGCTGCTCATGCAGTCGGCCAACGAGGAGGAGCGGTACACCATCCATCTCGGCACGATCTCCTCGATCTGCAACCGCGTACTGCCGGACAAGGTGCTCAAGCTCAAGGAGCGCTACCCGCACGTGGAGTTTGTTCTCCACGAGGGCAGCACGACGAGCATTCTCGATATGCTTGCGAGCGGCATGGTGGATTTCGGCATCGTGCGCGAGCCGTTCAACGTTGGAGCCTACAGCTCCCGTCCCATCCACGACACCGCCCTCGGCGAGGGCGGGCAGGACTATTTTACCGCCATCGGCAAGCCGAACTTTTTCCCTGCCGACGATGCGCCGGTTGTGACGCTCACCAGCCTGCAGGATACGCCCATCATCATCCACCGGCGGTATTACGATCTCTTCACCAACGCCTGCCGCCGCCAGGGCTTCATCCCCAACATCATCTGCCAGAACGACAACATCGCCTCGTCGCTGAGCTGGGCGGCGTCCGGCATCGGCGTGGCCATTGCGCCGTATACCTCCGCCATCCAGAACTCCGATCCCACGCTCGTTATGAAGCGCATCGACAGCCCGGAGATCGTTTCCAAGGCGCATCTCATCTGGAACCGCAGCGTTACGCTCACGCCCGAGCAGAAGGCGTTTGTACATCTGTTCGACTGATTTTTTCACACACGAAAAGAGAGCCGGTTTTCCGCGGAAAACCGGCTCTCTTTTTTCATGCATTCGATTTTAATATCCGTGATCGACGTGTTGCCACGCCCCGCCGTTCGAACGGACAAGGATCCACATCCAGTTAGTGTACGTCTGCCCCGGGTTGAGCGTGGGGTTTGCGCCGGACTCGGCCACATCAAACGTCGATGTGAGGACGAGCACCTCGTCGGCCCCGTTCCGGTCCGCCCAGTCCTGATGCTCCTTGGATACATCATCCCCGGCGTAGGAGATCTCGGTGAGCGTGCAGCCCTTCCAGCTGCGGGAAAAGTCCTTTTTGATCACATCGATGGCGGCGTCAATGTCGTTCTGCGTATACATTTCGGACGCCACGGCCTTCGTCTGCACGTTCTTCACATTGCCGCCGCAGGCGGCGAGAGCGAGCAGAAGCAAGGCGGCCAGAAACAGGGATACGAAGCGTTTCATTTTATATTTCTCCTTTCGTAGAGGGCAAACCCTTCCGTCAAGGCCTTTGGCTTTGCCGCCTCCCCTATCAGGGGAGGCAAGTTTGTTTTTTTGATGCCTTACCTGGCCTCCCTAACAGGGAGGCTGGCACGGCGAAGCCGTGACTGGAGGGTTTTCCCATCGCAGATATAGACGCCCCAGCGTGCCGTCCGGTTCATCTCATTTGAACCGCGCAAAAAACTCCGCGAGCGGCTGCATAACGGCGAGCAGCTCCGTGACGGCCGTATTGAGCCCTTCCACATCGAGCTTTTCCGCGGCGTCGTTCACGGCAGAGAGCGCTTTCTCCGCGGCGGTAAGGCTCTTTTGTGCCTGTGTGAGCATATCGCCGGTGCTCTGCTCAAGCGATGCCCAGTCCACATCTTCGAGCTGCGCGGCGATCGTGCGCAGCGAATCGAGCGTATCGGCAAGCTGCGCCGCCTCGAGCTGCTCGGTAAGGCCGTTCACGGTATCGACAAGGCGCTGCGTATCGAGCGCATCGAGTTCCGCCGTCACAGTGTCGAGCCGCGAGACAATGTGCTCGATGCGCGGGGCGTACCGCCGCACGCTGATAAAGGCCAGCGCCGAGCTCGCCGTCACAATGATGAGCAGCAGCACGCATACGACCGCCGTCACTTTCTGCCAATGCAGGCGTTTTCTTTCCAGCTCCTCCATCGGAAGCCCTCCCCTTTCTTAATTCTCGCCGCAGAGATAAAGATACATAAGCTTGAGCGTTGCCTCGAGTCCCTTCACATGCGTGCGCTCCATGCCGTGGCTCGCGCACACGCCGCTGCCGATGAGCGCGCCCTTGCAGTCCACGCCGGCGTGCCAGGCGGCGCCCACGTCCGAGCCGTAGAACGGGAAAATGTCCACCGTGTACGGCAGCTCATGCTTTTTCGCGAGCGCGATAAGGCGGTTCGTAAGCTCGTAGTCATACGGCCCGCCGGAGTCCTTCGCGCAGATGGACACCGCGTATTCGTTGCCCGCGAGATCAAGTCCCACGCAGCCCATATCCACGGTGACAAACTCGTCGATGTCACGCGCGAGCGCGCTCGCGCCGTGGCCGACCTCTTCAAACACGACAAAGTATATGCGCGTTGGGTGGCGGAACGCCACCTTTTTCTCGCTGCACCAGCGCAGCAGAAGAAGGAGCAGCACCGCGCTCGCCTTGTCGTCAATGAACCGGGACTTCAGAAAACCGGATTCTGTCATCGTGAATTTCGGGTCGATGAACACAAAGTCGCCGTTATCGATGCCGAGCGCCTTGACATCCTCGGCGCTTTTCACTTCCTCGTCGAGCCGGACCTCGAGATGGTCCACATCCCGCGGCATCGTTGCGGCGTCCGGGTAGACGTGCACCGCCGGGGCGAGCGAGAGGATCGTGCCGCTGTAGCGCTTGCCCTCGCGCGTGAGCACCGTGCAGTACTCGCCGTCGAGCGTCGGGCAGATCGGCCCGCCGACCTTCGTAAGAGCGAGCGTTCCGCCGCCCTTCACGCTGCGCACCATCAGTCCCAGCGTGTCGACGTGCGCCGAGGTCGCCACGGTTTTGCTGTTGTCGAGTCCCGGCACGTCCACTTCGAGCGTTCCCTTGTTGTGGATGCGCGTCGTGTAGCCGAGCTCCTCCACATACTTTTTGATGAGCGCGATCGCCTCGGCCGTGCAGCCGGAGGGGGAGTCGGTCGTAAATACGGCGCGGGCATATTCTTCAAATTGACGGCGGTCAAATTCGATCATGGAAATTTCCTCTTTTCTATGAGATGGCAACATCATAAGCCCCCGGCGCGCGTTTGTCAAAATATACGTGCGCGGCACGTTTGTCCTATTGACAGGCGCAGCGCGCGGCGGTATACTTGCATCAAGTTTTTTATATAAATAATTTTAACTATCCATATCATTAAGGAGGGTCCTTCCATGGGACAGGTCGCAATCGTCACAGGCGGCAGCTCCGGCATCGGCGCAGCGGCGGCGGAATATCTCGCTGCGCACGACTGTACGGTGTACGAGTTCTCCCGCCATGAAAGAAGCGGCGGCAGCGCCTTCGTCCGCCATGTGACGGCGGACGTGACGGATGAAGCATCCGTTGCCGCGGCGGTGCGCTCGGTGCTCGACGCCGAGGGGCGCATCGACATTTTGCTCAACAACGCCGGGTTCGGCATTTCCGGTGCGGCAGAGTTTACGTCCGTCGAGGAGGCCAAGCGCCAGCTGGAGGTCAATTTCTGGGGCATGGTGCGCGTGACACGCGCAGTGCTGCCCGTGATGCGCGCGCAGCGCAGCGGGCGGATCGTGAATACGAGCTCCGTCGCCGCCGTGACACCCATTCCCTTCCAGACCTATTATTCCGTTTCCAAGGCCGCGATAAACTCGTTTACGATGTCCGTCGGCAACGAAGTTCGCCCTTACGGCATCCGCATCAGCGCCGTGATGCCCGGCGACACCCGCACCGGCTTCACCGATGCCCGCGCGCGCAGCTTTGCCGGGGACGAGGAATATGGCGGACGCATCTCGCGCAGTGTTGCGAAGATGGAAAAGGACGAGCGCGGCGGCGTTCCCGCCTTGGTCGTCGGCGCGGCGCTGGGCCGCGCGGCGCTCTCGAAGAGCCGGAAGGTATTTTATACCGTCGGATTTGTCTACCAGCTTGTCATTTTTCTCATGCGGCTGCTGCCCTCGACGGCGGCCAACGCCATTCTCGGCAAAATGTACGCCAACTAAAACCACCCCGAAAGGAGTTTTCCCATGAACGAACAGGAAGCCAAACGCCTCTGTGAGCTGCGCGAGCTCGTGCGCGAAACGTTCGCGCAGACGCTGATGATCGACACGGACGCGATCTCCGACACCGCCGACTTCTTCGACGAGCTCGGCGGCGACAGTCTCGACAGTCTCGATGTGGCAGTGCATCTCGAAGAGATCTGCGGCGAGCGCGTGCCGGAGGAGGAATACGCCCTCTGCCGGTGCGTGGAGGACGCGGCGCTTCTGCTGCTGCGCCTGGAGCAGGGCGGCGCGCCGGAAGCCGCGCCGGAGGAGAAGGCCGCCGTCACGCCGATCACGCGCTTTGAGGATACGCCGGAGTACGCCGCTTTTCAGCAGCGTCTGCGCACGGCGGACGAGACCGGCAACCCGTACTTTCTCTGCAACGATTCGCCGCTGCGCGATACCTCGCTCCACGACGGGCGCGAAATCTTGAACTTCAGCTCCTATAACTACGCCGGCATGTCCGGCCGGCCGGAAACCGTCAAAGCCGCGCAGGAGGCCGCCGCGCACTACGGGTGCAGCGCCTCGGCCAGCCGCCTGCTCGGCGGCGAGAAGCCCATCCATAAAAAGCTGGAAGCCGCCATCGCCGCATGGAAGCATACCGAGGACGCCGTTGTTCTCGTCGGCGGTCACTCCACAAACGTGACGATCGTCGGCAACTTCTGCGGCAAGGGCGATCTCATTATCTATGACGCGCTCGTGCACAACTCCATCCATGAGGGCACGCGCCTCTCGGACGCTGAGAGCCGCCCGTTCCCGCACAATGACACCGCCGCGCTCGAAACCATTCTCCGCTCCTGCCGCGATAAGTACGCCAAGGTGCTCATCGTTGCCGAGGGCGTGTACAGCATGGACGGCGACATTGCCCCCGTGCCGGAGCTCGTGCGCATCAAGAAGGAGTTCGGCTGCTTTCTCATGATCGACGAAGCGCACTCGGCGTGCGTGCTCGGCAAGACCGGCGGCGGCGTGGACGAGTATTTTGATCTCGCCGGGGATGATATCGATATTAAAATGGGCACGCTCTCCAAGGGTCTCGGTACCTGCGGCGGGTATCTTGCAGGAAGCCACGCACTCATCGAGTATCTGCGCTATAACCTGCCGGGATTTGTGTTCTCCGTCGGCATCTCGCCCCCGCTCGCCGCAGCGACGCTCGAAGCCATCCGCCTTTTGCAGGACGATCCCTCCATCATGGAAGACCTGCACCGGAACATCCGCTGCTTCCGTGAGGAGGCGCACAAGCGCCATTTCAACACCTGTCTCGCGGGCGAGACGGCGATTCTACCGATCCTCGTCGGGCGTGACGAGGACGCCTTCGCGCTCTCGATGGCGCTTCTCAGGCGCGGCGTGTTCGCGCCCTCGGCGGTCTACCCCGCCGTGCCGCGCGGCAAGGCGCGGCTGCGCTTCTGCGTGATCTCCGAGCACAAACCGGAGCAGATCGTAACGGCGCTTGACACCTTGCAGGAGGTCGCCGCCGAGCTCGGCATCAAATTACCGGAATAAAATGCTTTGCCCCTGCGGCGGTTCAAGAACCGCCGCAGGGGCATCTTTTCAAAGAACCGCCGGGGTAGACGGCGATTCTTATGCAAATTGGCGTCTATTGAACGAGCGCGTGAAATAAAAATCCTCTTATGCCAGTCCAGATTCCAGCACTGTTTTTGCGATATTTTCGGGCGTCATGCCGTAAAAGTCGAGAAGCTCTTCACATTCACCACTCTGGGCAAAGCAATCCTGAAGTCCCATCCGGATAACGGGCACGTGAAGCCTCACTTCATTCAGCGCCTCCATAACTGCCGAACCGACACCGCCGATAATGTTGTGATCTTCCGCCGTTACCACCACTTTTGTCCGCGCCGCGAGTGCAGAGACGGTATCATTGTCAAAGGGCTTCAGGCAGGGTGTTTCAACTATGCTGCAGGAACGTCCGTTTTTCTCCAGAATCCTTGCCGCGCTGATGCAGCGGCCGATCGTGGGGCCGTAACCGATCAGCAGGACATCTCCGCCGTTCTGCAGAACATTGGCTTTTCCAAGCCGGAATACATAGTCCTCGTCAAACACCGTCGGCGAGGGCGCTCTGCCAAGGCGAAAATACACGGGGCCGTCATACTCGGCAATCGCTCGCGTGATCTTTTTCGCAGAGGCTGCATCTGCGGCACACACTACCGTCATATTGGCAATGGAACGCATGATTCCGATATCCTCCGTCCCCTGATGCGTAACGCCCTCGATTCCGCCGCTCAATCCGCCGAGACCGGCAACGATTTTAACATCCAGCTTCGGATAGGCAATGAAAGTTCTCACCTGCTCGCAGATTCTCATCGACGCAAACGTCGCATAGGACGCGGCAAACACCTTAGCGCCGCAGCTCGCCATACCGGCAGCCATCAAGGCCATATTCTGTTCCGCGATTCCTATATTGATGGCGCGTTCAGGGAATAATGCGTGCATTTTTGTCCCACCGACGGATTTAAGCGTGTCAGCGGCAATATACATGATCCTACTGTTCTCTTTCGCCAGCTCGGCTAACGCCTCACCAAACGCATCCCGAGTCGATATGCTATCGAATTTCACGCTCATTGAGTCACCTCAAGATCTTTCATTGCTCGGTTGAACTGTTCCTCGGTAAGCATATGCTGATGCCAGGCGTTGTCGTTTTCCATGAAGGAAACGCCTTTCCCTTTCACGGTTCTGGCCAGGATAACCGTGGGATTCTCCCGGCAGCCTTTTGTCCGGTCAAACGCTTCGAGAATCTGAGACATATTGTGTCCGTCGATTTCAATAACGTCCCAGCCAAAGCCGCTCCAAAGCGCTTTCAGATCCGGCGTGGGCAAAATGTCCTTGCAGGCTCCGCAGCTTTGAAAGCCGTTTATATCCACCACCGCCGTCAGATTTCCCGTTTTCAGCGCCGGTGCACACATTACGGCTTCCCACACGGTTCCTTCGTTTATCTCTCCATCGCCCAGGATAACGTATACACGGCTGTCCGACCCGGTCTGCTTCAGGTAATACGCCATGCCCAGACCAATCCCCAGACCGTTGCCCAGAGAGCCTGTCGTCATGTCCACCCCCGGCGTTTTATGATATGTCGGATGTCCCTGCAGCACGGCATCTGTGTGCCGGAGTGCCGGATAATCCTTTTTAGACACCAGTCCCATTTCCGTTAATGCCGCATACTGCGCAGGGCAGGCGTGTCCTTTGGAGAGGATAAATCTGTCTCTGTCCGGAGCGCCGCAATCCGTTGGATCGAAGCGCATCACATCGAAATATAAAGCCGCAACGATATCCGCACAGGAGAGTGCCGGTCCGGGGTGCGCCGCTCTGCCGCATAAATAACTCATTTCTATAATGTCTTTGCGGATATTATTGGAAATCCGTTTCAGTCTTTCAACCCTATCCAAGCTGTTAACACCTCGCATCCGCAAATCATCCATAGACAAGGTTTGGCAGGAATGTGACAAGTTCCGGGAACAGCACGAGCAAGAGAATGACGGCTATTACCGCAATCAGGAACGGAATGCTCTCCTTGATCCATGTTCCCATATCCACCTTCAGTGTTCCGCAAACGATATACATGGCCACGCCTACGGGAGGTGTGAGGATTCCCAAACAGCAAACCGTGCACATCACGATTCCGAAAAACACCGGGTCAAGGTTAATGGCTTTGGCAACAGGAAGAAGAATCGGCGTAAGCAAAAGCACGATAACGCCGCCATCCATCAGCATCCCCAGCAGGAACAGAAGCGCCAGGATCATAATAAGGATCAGCGTCGAGCTATCCGTCATGGAGAGCATGAGCGTGGTTATTTTCTGAGGGATCTTCTCCACCGGGATGCCATAGCTGAACACGCCGGTCAGAGCGATCATAAACATAATTCCGCCAACATCGGAAATGGAGGTTTGCATACATTCCCTGAAGGTTTTCCAGCTGACCTGCCTGTATATGCAGATACCGACAAACATGGCATATACGCAGGCAAAAGCTCCTACCTCCGAGGCGGTAAACATTCCCAGCCGAATACCCACAAGCAGAATCACCGGGAACAGCAGCGCCCAGAAGCTGGACTTGATTTCGTGCATGATCTCCTTGAACGTGGCTTTTGTCGGATTCGGCGGCCGGTAGCCTCTTTTTTTAGAGGTAAAATGTACCGTCACCATCAGAGCAACCATCATATACAGACCGCCCATAAGTCCCGCGGTGAACAGCCGTCCGACAGACACGCTGCCGGTAGTACCGTATACAATAAGGTTTACTCCGGGTGGGATCGTAGACGTTATCAACGATGTATAGCCGATGACCGCCGCCGTGTAGCCTCTGGAATAGCCGTTGCTTATCATTGTCGGGCCAAGCACTCGAGACTCCATCGCAGCATCGGCCGTAGATGAGCCGGATACGCCGCCCATCAGAGTGGACATTACCACGCTGGTCTGCGCCATTCCGCCGTACATATGTCTGGTCACGATAGCCGCAAGTCCCAGCAGCCTGTCAGTAATACCGCACAGGTTCATCAGATTCCCTGCAAATATAAACAGGGGCACGGCCAGAAGATTGACGCTTTGAATCTGGGACAACGACAGCTGCGCAATTTGCAGCAGTGGGATCTCCGTGTGCTGCAAAAAATAGGTTACGCCGGAAATTCCGACGGCGAAGGCCACCGGCAGTCCCAGGAACAGCAGCACAAGGAACAGGATAAAAACTATTAACATCTGTTATCCTCCGAATCATATTCCGAGAGGGCGACAGGTTACACGCGCCCCCCAAAGTCGAAAGTTGGATTAAACATAAACACAAATTCCATGGGGGTGTCCCCGGTATTGCAGACCACGTGCTCCACTCCTGCCGGGAATACGACCGCCGTGTTCGGTATCATGGGCTCTCTGCTCCCTCCGACGATCGCCTCCCCGGTGCCCTTGATTACAAAAACGATCTCCTCCTGCGTTTCATGGGTATGGGGATCCATGTCGGTATGCGGTTCAACGACAGTTTTTCCCATGGTGATTTTATCGCTTTTATAGGCTTCCGCACCCACAAACACTTTTACTGTGCGCTTGGGCAGATTAAGAACCGTGCTTTTATCTTCAGTAATGGAATACATAATTCTCTCCTTAATTACTCGGTCGTCGCGGCAATAACGCTTTCATCCGCTTTTGCTTCCTCCAGATACTGTTCCGCTTCCGAAAGCTTGTTTTCGCCTTTGATTACATACTGGTAAAACTGAATGACTGTGGTGATAAGCATAAGCGTGCAGCCCACCGGCATACACAGGGCGATCCAGCCATAGCTCAACCACGGCAGCGATGACCATGTGCGCACCCAGGAGTGCATCACAAGACGAATGCTCTCGTAAATGAAAAGGACGAGAAACGCCGCTATAAGCAAATAGTTTATACCATACAGGATTCTTCTGGCCCGGTAGCTCGCCTTGTCTATAAGAAGCTCCACATATACCAGCTTATTTCGGCGGTAGGCAGTATCGGCGCCCAAAAACACGCACCATGCGAACAAACATAGAGCTATCTCGCTGATGCTTGTCAGCGGACTGCCGACCGCTCTGCACACCGCCCCTATGCAAAGAATGACGGTTGCAGTGATCAGGCCAACCATCGCCAGGGTTTCTTCAACCGTGCACAGGCTTTTGTAGAGCGTTTGAATTGCTTTCTTCACGTAACGCCTCCTATTACAGCTCCTTCTGGTCGGAAGCCCGGCGTCCGGCCGGGCTTCCTTCCGTTTCGCGCGCCTTTTCGCGCGCTCAGTTTTCCCACTCGGATAACCCCGGCAGGTTCATGGAAACCGCTGAGGTGGAGGAACACCTCCGCCTTAGCGAAAAGTGCCGGTTACTTTCCCAGGTCTGCTTTCAGGCTGTCAACCGCGTCTACAATGTTCAGCTTCTCATAGACCGTCTCGGCGTTGGCCTTAAAAGCGGCAATGTCCAGTTCCTCGTAGGGGATCACTTCCATGCCCTTGCTCACCATTTCTTCACGGTAAAAGTCGTCCAGCTCAGCCAGTCTTTCCGAGGTCTTCTCGCCGGCGAGGTTGAACTCTTCAAGAAGAATATCCTGAGCCTCCTGCGGCAGGGAGCGCAGCCACTGGCTGGATACCACAACGCAGTTTGCAAGATATACATGGCGAGTTTCCGTCATGGTGGTAATTACTTCATAAATGGCATTGTTATAGATGCTGCCGTAATTCTGTTCGCAGCCATCCACGATCTTGGTCTGGATACCGGAGTACATTTCGCCGAACTCCAAAGCAACCGGAGTCGCACCCAGAGCCTCAACCGTTGCGACCCAAACGGGGGCAGTGGCCGAGCGGAGCTGCACGCCCTTGAAGTCGTCGGGCGTCGTGCCGCCCTTGGTGGCAAAAATGTTGCGGTAGCCCTGGCAGAAGTTCCAAGCCAGAACCGTCAGGCCGAAATCGTTCTCCAGTCTGCTTTCCCAATCCTGCACAGTAGGACAGTTTTTCAGGGCAGCAATGTCGTCATACCCTTCGACAACATACGGAGCGGAAATTGCGGAAACACCAGGCACGTAATTGTCCAGACGGCCGGGATCACAGTACTGCGCAATGTTGGTGCCCAAACGAGCCTGTTCAAGCACATCTTCGTTACCGCCCAGAGAGTTGCTGGCGTAAACTTCCACCGTGACCTTTCCGTTGGTGCGCTCACTGATTCGCTCAGCCATTGCCACCAGCTCCTCATGGGGAACCTCACTCTCGGAGTGAGAGTGACCCAATCTTAAAGTCACAGGCTTCATGGAAGCAAAAGGATCGTTTTCCGTGGGGGCATCGGTAGCTGTCACGGCAGGGGCTTCTGTGGTCGTCGCTTCAGGGGCGCTGGAGCCGCAGGCTGTCAGGGTGAGAACCATCGCTGCAAGCAAGAGGATAGCTACGAGTTTTTTCGCTTTCATATCTTTCTCCTTTTTTATTTTTCTCCCCTGGCCGGGGAGCTTTTCCTTATCTTTCCGGGTATACCTTTTTCCACTCTGCCGGAACGGAAGACGGGCTCTGTCCATTTCCTATCTCTAGATAGAATCCAAATTTATCCAGCGTATCAACAAAGGTGAATCGGGATTCAAAAAGTCTTGCTCCGAAGAGCGGCGTCATACCCATATCCGAATACTTTTTTACAACGGCATCAAACTGTTCCGGGGGAACCTTTTCCTTGAAATGATGAAGTCCTGTGCCGTGCCGGGAAAGGAAATCCGAATAAAACGGAATCCCATACAGCGGCTGAATCAGCTCGATTTGGATATTTTCAAAATTGGCAACGGCACAATAGAACTTGAATCGCGGCTCACACAGACCCTCGGTTATTATGGGGTCTTGCAGCGTTTCATTGGAATGCGTGTAGAAATCCCACGGCCCGAGGCCGAACACATCTATCAAGGCGTTCATCGTCTTGTATATATCTTCGCACATAATGCCGATCTGGCAGATATTTCGCTTTGCGCATATGCCGCGCAACTCTTCTCTGGTCATTTTCAACCTCCGAGTACATTGATGCAGGCATCATAGGCTTCTTCAAACTTGTCCATCATCAGACAGTAGGGTGGGAAGGAGCGGATATCATCCCAGGGGAATTCCTCCTGATAATAGGCCTGACGGAAAATCCTGCTCCGGTTCAGAACAGCCATATCTTCTTCACTGATCTCATCGTGCATGGCGTCCTCCAGCGGCTTCGGATTGGCGTCAAAGTCCTTGACAACCGCAGGCATAATGGTGAAGGTCACCGGAAGCGCCATGTCCGTGGTGAAATTGTTCCGCACGCCCTGCGCATCTCTTATGCCGGCGCCGTTCAGCTGGAGATTCAGTCCCCGTTCCCGAAGAAGCGCATAGCATTTGCGGTAAATCATGCTGACCAGCAGCTCACAGTACCGGTCAGGATCCGCCACGCCGATGGCTTCAAATTCCGGTTTGGAATATGTTCTCAGATGCACATCAACGATGACCAGCAGCCCGGCCGGGTCTCTGCCCTTCAGTGCCTCATAGAACTCCACGTGCTGACGGGTCGTAAAATTGGACGTTGCGCACAGCCGGATACGGGCATACTTTCGGCTCACGTTCCGTGCTGCGACTACTGCCGCCGGCGTTGCAGGCACCTTAAAGGTAACGTTGGGAGTATCTGCTTTCAGCTCCTTTTTCATTCCCTCATACCAGAAACAGATTTCTTCTTCCATCGCGCCGGCGTTATCCCAGTTTTTCGGTGAAACCTGAATGCTGGAGAAGCCGTACTGACCGTCAGTTGCCTCAAAGATGGGCGCGGTGTGTCTTGCCATCATCGCGACGACCTTCATCGTCAGCACCGAAAGCAGCTTGACTGCGTCCACATCGCCATATTCGGCCTTTGCTTCCGCAACCAGGTCACTCCATTCTTCCGGGTAAGATTTTCTGTAGTCGTTGATCTTGCCGGGGTTGGAGGTGGTGAAGGATGCGCCTCTTCTCAGAGAAAAGTCGATCTCATCGCATTTATCATGTCCCCAGTAAATGTTCAGCTTTCCGGCCAGCGTAGCTCTTGCGGCCTCAGCCAGCCTGCACTGACCGATATCCGCCACCTCGGCGTCCGCCATTTGCAGATTCTCTGCGGTACCATAGGCTTCCATCACCTCTCTGCACCGGGAAATCAGGTCTTTCTTTTCTTCCGGATCGATCCACCGATCCAGCTTCCACTCCGTCAGGAACGACTGTGCGTCAATGAACATATCCGTTGCCCACTGTACCGCTGTTTTCCTGTCTCCCTCCGCCGCGAAGGCAGAAACCTCTGCAAAAAATTCTTTTTTTGCTCTATGAAAGTCTTCCAGTGATGCAGCAAAAAGCACTTGCTTCCGATAAATCAGCTGCGCATCTTTCATGTGTATCCCTCCTGCAAATGTATTTTATATTTCTGAACGCGCCTTATAAAGTATACAGTATACAATTTCGCCTTTAAAAGACTGCCCTTGAAGGATTTGATATCACTTTCCATCTTTCTTGGGCATCTTAATTTTTTCAAAGAAACTGTGTAATGTCTCTCAAGCTTGCTTCAAAATGGATCCGGTTGAATTTTACGGCTTTCTCGGGATCGTTTTCCGTATACGCGATATAAATGTTGGTTATTTCCTGCAAGGCTTCCTTTGCTCTCGTCACGGAGTATTTCGGTTTTCCGCACATAAGACCCGAACTCACGCGAAGGCCTCTCGCAACCTCCTCCAACTTTTTATTGTTGCAGCCGGAAACATGTATATTGTAATACGTCTCGTCCAGACTCCGGTACTTTTCCTCGCTGAGCGCCTCATCTTTCAGCGCCGCATCGATTTTCTTCAGCTCCCGACGGATCAGCGCTTTTGTTTCCTCGCTGCAGTTCTGGGCAGTTTTGCGTGCCACCATCTCTTCGAGATGGGTGCGAACCTCCCAGCAATCCAGCACGTCCTGAACGCTCAGCTCTGTAACGTATGCGCCGAAGCGCGGCCGGTGCGAAAGATACCCCTCCGCCTGCAATATCCTGAACGCCTCACGCACAGGAGTCCGGCTTACATCGAGCTGGCTGCATACGTCATATTCGATTACCTTCTCTCCCGCCCTCAGCGTTCCGTTAACGATTTCCTTGCGCAGAAAATCGGCAACCTGCTCAGCGATCGAATCCTGTCTGATTGCATTAATCATTCCGTTTCATGACACTCACATTCTGTATATTGTATACAAGTTTATGGTTGTAAAATACCAGACGGAAAAATCTTTGTCAATCGGATTTCGGAAATTCCGCAAACTCTGTATACAATATACATTTATGCCGGTTTGTTTTTGTTCAACATTTTTGGCTGCCTTGTTTTGACTTTTTCCATTCAAATGTGATAACATACATCATGTTATGAAAAAGTTTACCGCATCTGTTACCTACAATCCTGATACAGTAAATCGTCTTTCCGAGGCCATAAGCAGAAACTACCGGATGCTCCCTAGAACCGCTGTATTTCTGCTTGGTTTCGTGTGCCTCGCGTCGGGTCTCTTCTTTTCTCTGGAACCGGCGCCCAACCTTCTTTGCATTGCCCTCGGATGCTTTGTCATCACCTCGATCAGGGTACCGGCCAGACGACGGGCTGCACAGGATTATAAAGCAATCGGAGGGAAGCCTACGACCGTCAGCTATGACTTCACCGACGCCGGGATCTTCTTTCGGGTGAAGGGGCAGGAGAAAACCCTCTCTTATGAAAAACTGATACGACTCTCCTATGATAGGGAATTTCTTTATCTCTTTGAGAACAGGCGTTCTGCATATATGATAGAGACCGCCACAATATCGCCCCATGACGTAGCCGAATTTCGCGCTGCGGTTTCCGGAAAAACAAATCTGAAATGGCGGCACGTGATTTCATTGCCGGGCTTCTCCCTGTGGAGAAGGAGGCATCAGTTCACTCCCTTGCCGTAAAAAACTTCTGCTGTAAAGCGCCTCTTCTGCGCTGATATGTGCCGCCGCGGCTTTGTTGTGTTCTATCTGGAATATCCGCTCGTACCGGACGTGGACATATTCACCGTGTTCCGCGCGCTGACTCTCGGCATCGAGCGTGCCGCGGCGATCGCGCCGGATTACGGCGGCGACGCTTCAAAGCTTCTTCTCTGCGGTGACAGTGCCGGAGCACATCTCTGCGTATATCTCGCGGCGATGCAGAAAAACGCGGCCATGGCGCGTGCCGCCGGTGTGCCGTCCCTCACGCCAGATGTTGCCGCGCTGGGGCTTATCTCTGGTATGTTCTACACGACGCGGCCGGACAGCATCGGCATTTTCCTGCCCACCATGGTCTATGGCCGCGGCTGGCGGCACGCGCCGTTCCGGGAATATATTGACCCGGAAAATCCGGCGCTGATCCGCGCTCTCCCGCCGTGCTTCCTTGTGACAGTGCGCGGCGATTTTCTCCGCCGCTACAGCCGTGATTTTGCCGCGGCACTAAAGAAAAACGGTGCGCAGGCCGAGCTTCTCGACATGGACGAGCCGGAAAAGCTCTCCCACGCCTTCGCCGCGATGCTCCCGGAAACGAGCGCCGCGCAGCGCTCCAACGCCGTCATGGCGGATTTTCTCAAAGCGCATATATAACATTATTAAAAAAGGTTGGTACATGTTCTGCGCAGGCTCAGAAAAACATTTCTCAAAGTATCATCTCCTCAAAAACATTATCCCGCAGTGTTTTCACTGCGGGATAATGCTGATTATTGGGTGCTCCAAGAGCCCTCAGTCCCTATTCTTTTATTCAATCAAAATTTTCTGCTCCCGCTTGGTGTCCGGTTGTAAGGAAATGATGGGATGCATAGTTGGCCGCTTGCAAACGCTTTGCGAGGGCTGTTTTTTTTAACAGCGCTCCACAGTAGCCGCCATTAAAATTATCCCCTGCGCCTGTTGAAAAAAGCGGTTTGTCTACGTAATCTGTCATTTCCTCAGCATAGTCAATACCGTCAAAAGCAAGTGCCTTATAGCGCGTATGAATGACCACTTCATCGGCATACCCGTCCTGCACCAGTCTTTCCAGAATGGCCTCCAGCCGGAGTTCTTCTTTATAAACGGTTCGGGCTATGCAGAAGGCTTCATTTTCATTGACGCTCAGCACGCAATGGCGAGCCAAAGATGCTTTGTGTATGCAGCCAAGCATCCGCTGTATTTCGTCTGCCGAACGGCAAGAAACATCCGCTGGATCAAAAAAAGCCATTTTTTGATCCTCTTTCCCTCCCACATTCATATAGGAAGATATGCTTTCCCAGAGCTTTTGCATCCAAGGGACTTCGCCCCAGTTCAACAGCGCCACAAGATCGGCCTCACGCAAAAGATCCACACGGTCTTTCATCGCCGCCGTCACTTTTCCAAAAGGCTCCGTTAAATCATAAATCTGAGGGGAAATCATAATTTTCCCATCATCAAATTCATAGCACTCACAGAACTGGCTATCGCCATAGGAGCATATTTCGATACCTCTGTCTGCCAGCGGCACAAATTCCGGTGCGATGGCTTTCTCGCCAAAAAGCCCTACAAGATACACATCATATCCCTGCGCATTCAAGCTTTGCGCAACAAACACACTATTCCCCCCGGCCTGGCTTTTAATTACCTCGTTCTGGAGGGAACAGCTGAGACCTGCCTTTGAGGTAATATGCTTTCCATAGTCTTCGATGGTAGCAAAGTACTGGTTTGGCGTCCCAGCTATCCGTATGGGTTTGACGGTGCGATCCACACTACCGTCAAACCCTACCAGGACCTTTTGGGGCATCACTTAATTATACCGGCCGCTCTTGCTTTCGCAAGGACGGTCTCCTGCTCTTCCGGAAGGATTGTAAGAAACGGGCTGCTGATAACATTTGTGGAATAAATGCCCTGCGCCATAAGAACGGTTTTCACTGCGCTCTGGTAGTTTCCGGTTGAAACATCGACAACGGCATCAAACGCATCCATGAGAACTTCGTGCATAGCGCGGGCCGTAACCCAATCCCCCTGCTGAGCCGCGTTGAAAAGGTTGATAATCTCATTGGGAATAATATTCCCCAGAGAAGAGACTCCCCCGTCGCCGCCAATGAGCATTGAAGCCATCAAATCAAAGTCCTCGCCATTAAGCAGGCTAAAGCTGTCGTTATCCTTCAGCAGCCGTACGGCTTGTGTAAAGTACAGAAAATCTTCCGCCGGAGCGATTTTTACGCCGATTATGTTCGGATGCTTTGCCAGTTCAACCAAATCCTCCAGCGCGACCGTTAGTTTGGTCTCGCCAGGCTGATGATAAATCCACAGAGGTATATCGATCTTATCCGCGACTTCCGTGAAAAACGCCTTGATCGCTCTTTGATTCAAGTGAGAGAAATACGGTGGAGTAAGCATGGCTTCCGTAGCACCAGCTTCTTTGGAACGTCTTGCAAGCTCCAACACGTTCGCCGTAGAGCAATCGCTGATCATTGCAACAAGGGGTACACGTCCGTTAATAACCTTTGCCGCATGAGCCGTCAATTCGACTCTGGTATCCATAGGAAGGTTTGCGAACTCCCCCGTTCCACTGGGGACAAGAATACTATGTGCGCCAGCAGAAAGAACGATCTCGATATGGTTTTCAAATTCCTCCCACAGTATTTCGCCGTTGGTGTCGTACGGTGTGGTAATCGGAATCATGATACCCTTGAACTTGCCCATAATAATTTCCTCCAAATCAAATTTCTTTACAGATTTTTTTTGCAATTGTGAAAACGCCAGCTTCTTTTCCGCGCTGCTGAGCCGACCGAACAATAAGCATTTCAACAATTATTGCTGCTACCGCCGCAAACGCTTCCGGGCTTCCCGCTTGGATACGCAAGCCGCGCCCATCAAACGGTTTATTGGATATAAAAATCACATTGCTTCCATTTGCACGCATCAGCCGCGCAAGCCGCCCTAACGCATCGGCACTTTCATTGTCTGAGACAAAGAGTATTGCGGTGTGTTTTTCTCCGCACAGTTCCATCGGTCCGTGGCGAAAAGAACCTGCACTAAAGCAGGCAGCGTTTATATTTGCTCCTTCTTTAAACGTCAGCGCCGCCTGCTCCGCGAGACTCATTTCAAGTCCGCTACATCCGATAAAGTGAACACGATCTATCCCGGCAAAGCTGTCTGCCAAGGCAAATATTTCCGACTCGGAAGAAAGAAAGTATTCTGCCTCGTCAGATGCTTTCAAAAGCTCGGATGCAAGAGCGTGTAAGGATCTTCCCTGTGCACAGGCGCACAGCAGTTGCAAAACCGCGAGACTTGCTGTAAATGTGCAGTTTGTAATAGACTTTTCTTCGATGCAGTACAGCGGCAAAACAAGGAACGCCGCTTTTGCGAGGCTTGAATGCACATCATTTGTAATACATATGATCCGGTTTTTTCCCCTGCGGCGGCTGCACAGCTCTACGATTTCGGCGCTCTCGCCGGACTGCGATATGAGGAGAAGCAAATCGCCATCGCGAATCTCCGCACAGTCGTTCTGCAAGAGCTGATAACTTTGCACCGCATTTACCCGTTGGATACCAGCAAGTCCCTTCAACGCACATAGACACACATTATACGATGTGCCCATTCCGCTCATAACAAGGGCAGGCGCCCGAGAAATAAGGGCAATCGCTTCTTTGATAAGCGCGAAATCGTTTTTCTCATATGCCGCAAGCGTGGCACGAAGTGCCGCCGGCTGGCATTTTATTTCAGAATAAAATGCTGTTTCCATTTTTCTCCTTAAACGCCGAAGAGGTTCGGCAATGTCATGACAAATGCAGGAACAAACGATACAAGCAGAATAACAGCGAAAGCGATTGCATAGAACGGCA
Organism: uncultured Oscillospiraceae bacterium; assembly: GCA_934511165.1. Taxonomy (GTDB): domain Bacteria; phylum Bacillota; class Clostridia; order Oscillospirales; family Oscillospiraceae; genus Apopatocola. Next base: position 129,098 of record CAKSWA010000001.1, read on the forward strand.
GCAATGCCTTTCCTATACGCGCAACCGAAAGATTGCTGATCCCCGACGCCAAATACAAGCAGGAGCCAACCGGCGGCGTAATCTGTCCCATGATCAGATTCATGCACATCATAACGCCGATTTGGATGGGATCCATACCAAACTGTGTGAGAACCGGCATAATAATGGGTCCCAGAATGATAGCCGCAGGAGTGGGATCCATAAATGTTCCGACGAGAAGAAGGAATACATTGATAATTATGAGGAGTATGTACTTGTTTCCGGAAATACTCAAGAGAGCATGAACCACAAGCTGAGGGATTTTCTCCAACGTCAGAATGTAGCCAAACACAGAAGATGTTGCAAGGATGATCATAACCGAGCCAATCGTCCGTGTGCCGTTCCAAAGAATCTTGGGAATATCTTTCCAGCGCAGTTCATGCGTGGCAATTGTCAGAAAGATCGCATAAAGCAGCGCAATGACAGCAGATTCCGTAGCCGTAACAACGCCGCCACAAATGCCGCCTACAATCAGCAGGGGCAGCACCATGGTAGGCAAGCCTTCTTTAAGCCACTGTATTCTTTGCTTTTTGCTGTAGATCTGACCACTGGGAATATAGTCTGCGTGCTTTTTGCTGTGAGCAAGATAATAGACGTAAAGCATCTGCGCGCCGCCCAACACAATGCCGGGCACAATTCCCCCCAGGAACATGTTGCCGATGGACACTTCGCACACCGAACCATAGATAATCATTATCACGCTCGGAGGGATGATCGCTCCCAGAGGCGAGGATGCACAGGTTATCGCTGTTGCAAATTCCTTTTTGTAACCCTCTTTTTCCATAGCAGGGATTAGCATGCTTCCAATGGCAACCGTGTCTGCCGTTGCAAGACCCTGAACGCCGCCAAACAATAGACTGACAAACACATTGATATATGCCAACGCGCCTTTAAACCTTCCGAAGCACGCGCGCGAAATATTGACGAGCTTTTGCGTGAGTCCGCCAGTATTCATCACGTCGCCAGTCAAAAGGAACAACGGCAGCGCAACAAATACGAATCCCTGTAAGGATGTGACCATTTTCTGTGCCACGAGAGCCATGGGCAGCCCGTTGACCAGAATGTAGGTAAAGGAAGACAGCGCTACAGACCACGCGATGGGGATTCCCATCAAAATAAAAAGGAACAGTGCACCAAAAAGCAGCAGCGCGTTCATTCTGTCTTCTCCTCCCCTTTACCAAGCAGACTGATGAAATCATCATACAGATCAACCGCAAGGTACAAAACCGTGAGCGCACAGCTGATCGACAAAGACAAATTCACATACCCCATGGGAATCCGCATCATGCCGCTGAGACGAGACATGGCGTTTGCAACAACATCTTTGTTGATAAATAAAAGCACCGTCAAAAACGAAACAAGTATAAGATTGTTGATGATTCTTATAATCTTTTGACCTTTGGGTGGTATCTTACCGATCAGTAAATCCATGCATGCCACTTCATGCTTGCGCATCCCCATGCTGCATCCGAGCAACACCATCCAAACCATAGAATAGACGACAAGCTCCTGTGCCCAAGGGATAGACGCATTGATGATATAGCGGGTGAATACCTGAAGAAATGTCATCAGAATGATCCCTATCATCAGCGTCACGTCGATAACTCCGGTAATTTTATATAGGATGTCACTGAGTTTTCTCATACAATCGCCGCTCCTATACCATATTGTTTAGGTTTAAGGAAATGGGCTGCCATGCAGCCCATTTCTATCCCGAAAAATGATTCTTTATCGCAGCTCGTTTATGGCAGCAATAATTTCCGCTGTTGCGGGGTGCTCAGACTCCATCCAAGTATAGACAGGCTGAACCGCCTCAAAGAAGGGCGCAACATCCTCGACGATATAGTATTCTTTAAATGCGTTTGCCTTCAGATCTTCTTCAATCGCACTATTTTGTTTCCAAGAGGTACGAATGACCTCCGGCTCGTCTTCCATAATCACGTTATAGACAATTTCCTGAATTTCCGCAGGCAGTTTATCGAAAGCCGCTTTGCTGATAACACAAGTCTGCATGGAGGTAAAGAGAGGGATTTGCGTAAAGTAGGGCGCGACCTCCGGAGTCGATAGATTTTTAAAAGCAACGGCATCATTCATCCAAGCATCAATGGTGTTATTGCCCAGCGCACTATATACTTCGTTATAGGCAATAACCACAGGGTTCGCGCCCAAAGCTTCAACCGTCTTTACCTGAACGGCCGTATCCATTACTCTCCATTTCAGGCCCTTGCAATCGTCAAGCGTCTTGATGCACGATTTATTCAGGTTGGGCTGCTTATAGCCAAGAATGCCCCAGTACCATACATAGAAACCGTATTCCTCAAGAGATTGGCTCATAGTTTTTGCTGCATCGGTTTTCAGAAAAGCTTCACAGTGTTCAGGGCTCTCGAACAGAAAAGGAAGATCATTTACATAGAAATACTCTGAATAGTTCGCCATAACGGATGTTGCCATCTGTGCACCCTGAATCGTTCCGATCTGCATGCCCTCCAGGACTTCTGCTTCTTCACCAAGCGAGGATGAATAGTACAGTTCAACATCAATATAACCGTTGGTTTCTTTTTCGATGCGCTCCCACATTGCAGTAAAAGCTTTCATATAATCGGAGCTTTCAGCGTCAACGCAGCTGATTTTCCATACAACACTTTCCGCAGACGTGGTGTTTTCAGTAAGGCCGGGATCATTTGCGGGGGCAGCGGTGCTTCCGCACGCACAAAGAGCAATCAGCATGACAAACGTCAAAAGCAATGCAATCAGTTTTTTCATTTTTTAATCCCTTTCATTCTAAATTTTTTTCTGATTTTCGCGCATCTGTTCGAACTATTTTTAATTTACAAGCTCTCTTCGCAAAAGTCAACCCGCAGTATTAATTTTTGTTTGAATGCACCTCTATAAACAAACTTTTTTATTTAATTTGTACAGAAAAAAACAGGGCTTTTCAGCCCTGTTCATGTGTCCCACTGCGGATAATTTCCAAATAGTTGTATAAAGTAAATTTTGATATACCGAGGATTTCGCAAATGCGGGGACCAGATTTTGATATAAGAAACATTCCTCTGTCGTCAAGAAACTTGATAAACGCGATTTTATCTTCTTTTGTCATGGTTGCCGGATGTTTTCCCACCGCAATAAAAGCTTCCTCAACGACTTCATTCATAACTTCCAGAACGTCCTGCGTATTGGTGGGGTGTGTATTATATCCGTTTACCTGTCGCAGATAGTTTTCATATTTGACCGAATCCGTTATATCTTGGTTGATGCAAATGCTACCGACGACTTTCCCATCTTCATCTTTTATGCTGTAAGATGAGCCGCGAAGAATTGTCCCTTTTTCTGTATATATAATCTCATTGTATATGTCGCCGTCAATCATCTCTCCTTTGACCGCCTGCATTCCATGCTTACTTGCACAATCGCCTATCTTTCGCCCCGTAACATGTCCGTTACGAATGTCCACAAGAGATTGCGGCGAATTCACACCTGCGCTGAAATCATGCAGTACAACTTCGACATTTTCTCCAAAATGACGCGCAATAAGATCTAAAACGCCGGAGAGGAGTTTCGACTCTTCGGAGATTTTTTTCATAATCCTGCCTCACATTTTTTATGAATTTTCTATATTGTACTGAAAAAACTTTTTATTTGCAATAGGGCAATGACAATCCATGATCAGAAATGGCCAAATTCAGCCGCGATTTTGCCGCGATGCTCCCGGAAACGAGCGCAGCGCGCCAACGTCGCCATGGCGGGCTTCCTCAAGGAACGTATATAAACGAAAAGCCGAACGGCGTGACCTTTCCGTCCTCGCCGTTTGGCTTATTTATATTATTTCTGAAACAGAAACGGACATTACCCAACAAAAGCGGCGTCGCTCTCAAAGGCTCCCTTTACACAAGGGAGCCTTTGAGAGGCAGTTCCATGACGATCTCGTCCCCGTCGCGGCCGGTCTCCGTGAAGCCGAAACTTTCGTAGAGCTTTCGCGCGGTCTCGTTTCCCTCGATATAGCAGAGAACGACTTTATCGTACCGGCCGTCCGCCTTCAGCTCATCCAAAATCGCCCGCACCGCCGCTCTGCCGTACCCGCGTCCCTGATGCCGCTCGTCGATGAACATCTGGCTCAGCTCGTAGCTTTGCAGCTCCGGCTCGTCATAATAAAGCCCCATGCCGACAGGGAGGCCGTCCGCGCAGATCAGAAACCCCCGGCTGCGCTGGGCGCGATAGGCATACGCCCGCGCCAGCAGCTTTGCCCTGTCGGAGACGAACGTCCTTTGCTCTTTGGAAACAGCCAGATCGAGACGCCAGTTTCCGGGATCGATATCCAAAAGCTGTATCATTTTTCTTTTCTCACACGCCGGAGAGGACGAGGCTGCCATCGCCCTCGACAGCGTATTCGCCGAGCGCGGCGGGCAGGAAATACGAGTCGCCCTGCCGGAACGGATAAGCCTTTCCACCGCAGAGGATGCTGCCCTCGCCGCGCACGCACATAAGGTGTGTGAAGCTCTCGCCGTTCGTGGAGAGCGAGACGCGCGTTTTCACCTCCGCGCGGCGGACGCGGAAATACTCGCACGTCAAAACCTCCTGCACGCCGTCCGGCGGGCAGGGCGGAAGCGTATCCGCCGCGCCCGGCATGGGCGCGTAGTTCATCACCTCGGCGGCGCGTTCCAGATGGAGCTGCCGCGGCTTGCCGTCCACGCCGAGGCGGTTGTAGTCGTAAACGCGGAACGTCGTATCCGAATTTTGCTGAATCTCCGCCACGAGAATGCCCGCGCCAATGGCGTGCACCGTGCCGGGGCACACGAAAAACACATCGCCGGGATGCACCGCCACGCGGTTGAGCACCTCGCAGATCGTGCCGTCCGAGGCGCGCCGCAGCAGCTCGTCCGGCGTTACGGCGCGCGAAAAGCCGAGAAAGAGCGTGCTCTCCGGCTCGCAATCGATGACATACCACATTTCCGTTTTGCCCTGCTCGCCTTTTTCGCGGCAGGCAGTCTCGTCCGACGGATGCACCTGAACGGAAAGGTCGCGCCGCGCGTCTATCAGTTTGATGAGCAGCGGAAATGGCTCCATGCCGCAGCGCGTGCCCGCCATGCCGCAGGGATCGGCGTGCAGAGCGTCCGCCAGGCTCTCTCCCCGGTGAGCGCCGGAATCAATATAGGTCTGCCCGTCGGCGCGCACAGAGAGCTCCCAGCTCTCGGCGATGATGCCGTCGCCGGTCTTATGATATTCCCCGCGCAGGCGCGTGCCGCCCCAGAGATAGCTCCGAAGGCACGGCTTGAGCCGCAGCGGTTCATACGTTTTCTTTTCTTCCATGATCGACAGCCTCCCCGATCGTTTTCATTTTTTAAGAATACCCCGTTTCCCGCGCGCTGGCAAGATACGAATGGGGCTGGATTATTAAAAAAAAGTATTGTATAATAGGAATATCGCGGCGGAGGCCGCAGGGAGAAATCATATATGAAACATTTTCTCCGGCGCACCGCCGGTGCGCTGCTTGTGTTTTTTGTTATCGCCGCCTTCGCTGCGCCCAGCGCGCTCGGAGCGCTTTCCCGCCCGGCGGTAGAGAAGGATCCCTCGCCGGAGGCGGTGAACGAATGGGAAAGCGCCGTTTTCATCGCGCGCGCCGGCGGTGCGGCGCTCTTCGCGTGGCGCATTGTGAGCCCCGACGGGACAACGCTTTATGATGCCGCCGCGGCGCCGGAGTATTTTCCGGGGCTTCGCGTGCAGGGTGCGGATACCGATACGCTCACGCTGCTCGACATTCCCTCCGCGCTGAACAGCTGGCAGGTCGAGTGTCTGTTTGCCGACGCCGTCGGAGAGAAGGCGCTCTCCGGCCGTGCCTCGCTCATCGTCTACCCCGTCGGCCCGACCGCGGTGCCGGATCCGACGTCCACGCCGGACATATCCCCCACACCGGAGCCGACGCCCACGCCGGACATATCCCCCACACCGGAGGTCACTCCCACCCCCTCACCGGAGCCGACCGGCGTCCCGGAGGCTGCGCCCTCGCCCGTGCCGGAAACGCCCGAACCGACGGCGGCTCCCGCGCCCGCCGCGGCCGCGCCGCTCTCGCGCCGCGCGGTGCTCGGCGTATTTGCCGGTCTCGTCGCGCTCGCGCTCATTCTCGGCGCGCTCTCTCTGAAAATCCGCGGCGGGGCACACAGTGCGCACCGGCGCAGATAAACCGCGATTGATTTATTTTGTTATATTTTTCATATCTTGAAAGGAGCATACTCTCATGGGTCTTCTCAGAACTGGCATCGGCACCGTTACCGGCGTTCTTTCCGATCAATGGAAGGAATATTTCTACTGCGACGCGCTTGGCGCGGACGTGCTGGCCGTTAAGGGCCGCAAGCGCGTTTCCGGCGGGTCCAACAATGGTCTCGACAACATCATCTCCAACGGCTCCGTCATCGCCGTGGCGGACGGGCAGTGCATGATGATTGTGGAGCAGGGCAAGGTTGTGGATGTCTGCGCCGAGCCGGGCGAGTATGTCTACGACATCTCCACCGAGCCCTCGCTCTTCGCGGGCGAAAGTCTCGCCTCGAACATCAAGCAGGTGTTCCAAACGATCGGCAAGCGCTTCACCTTCGGCGGCGTCGCCCCCAAGGATCAGCGCGTATACTACTTCAACACCAAGGAGCTCGTCGGCAACAAGTACGGCACACCCTCCCCGGTGCCGTTCCGCGTTGTGGACGAGGCTGCCGGTATCGATCTCGACATCGCCATCCGCTGCTTCGGTGAATACAGCTACCGCATCACGAACCCGCTGCTGTTCTATACGAACCTCTGCGGCAACGTGGAAGCGGCCTACACCCGCGACAAGATTGACAGCCAGCTCAAAGCCGAGCTTCTGACCGCTCTTCAGCCCGCGTTCGCGAAAATTTCCGACATGGGCATCCGCTACAGCGCTCTGCCCGGCCATACGATGGAGATCGCGCAGGCGCTCAACGATGTTCTCTCCGCCAAATGGCGCGATCTGCGCGGCATCGAGATCGTCTCCTTCGGCGTTTCCAGCGTGAAGGCGAGCGAAGAAGACGAGCAGATGATCAAGCAGATGCAGCAGGCCAAGGCGTACATGAACCCCGGCATGGCCGCGGCGAATCTCGCCCGCGCGCAGGCGAACGCCATGCAGGACGCCGCGAAGAACCAGGGCGGCGCGGCAATGGCTTTCATGGGCATGAACATGGCGCAGAACGCGGGCGGCTTCAACGCGCAGAATCTCTACCAGATGGGCGCGCAGCAACAGCAGCAGGCCGCACCGACCCCGGCGGCCCCGGCAGGCGGCTGGAAATGCCCGCAGTGCGGCACCGTGTCCACCGGCAAGTTCTGCTCTTCCTGCGGCACCAAGAAGCCCGAACCCACCGCCGCGAACACCTGGACGTGCTTCTGCGGCGCGGTGAACAAGGGCAAATTCTGCGCCGAATGCGGCGCGAAGAAGCCCGCCGGCATCCCGCAGTACAAGTGCGACAAATGCGGCTGGGAGCCCGCCGATCCGGTGCACCCGCCGAAGTTCTGCCCCGAGTGCGGCGACCCCTTTGACGACGGGGACATCGTGGGCTGATCCCGCCTGCGCATGAAAAAGCTTTTACCCATTGTACTTATGACCGCCGCGCTGCTCGCGCTCTGCGCCTGCGGCGCGGCGGTCCCCGCCGTTTTGGCGGAGGATACACGGCCCGTCGAAACCGCCGCCGTGCCGACGGACGCGCCGACGCCGGAACCGACGGACGCGCCGACGCCGGAACCGACGGACGCGCCCACCCCCGCGCCGCCCGAAACGCCGGAGCCCACCGAGGAGCCGACGCCGGAGCCGAGCCTTGCGGGCGAAACGCCGTCCTCGTGGGAGGATTTGCAGCGCACGCTCTATGAAACAGACTCTTTCTGCGCGGCGCTCTATCTCGGGCGCAGCAGTGCGTCCCTTTCGGATGCGCTGCCGGGGCTTTTATCGCAGCATGGGCTGGACGGCATTGCGTATCTTACGGACATTGCCATATCCAACTGCGTGGAGCAGCCCGGCGACGAGGTATTTATCCTCATCCCCCGCGGCGACAAGACCCTGTCGCTTTATAATTACGTTCTCGAAACACGCGGCAGCTACGACGCCTACCCCGGCGCGCTGCTCTATTCCGCCGGTGCGCACGGTGCCGTCGCGGTGCGGTGCAACGAAAGCGACGTGCGCCCCAACGTTCTTGCGGTGTTCTCCGGTCTGGACGGCGAACAGAGCTTCTCCCCGCGCATCACGCTTGCCGATGACACTCTGCTCCCCGCGCCGGGCGTATATGTGCTCGTCTCAGCGTTTTGAGCATCTATCCGATCCTACAGAAAGATACAGGGCGAAACGCCGATGCAATTCAATTCCTTTTCGTACATACTTCTTTTCCTTCCGCTGACGGCGGCGGCGTATCATCTCGCCAACCGCTGGAAGCTATGCGCCGGGAAGCTTGTGCTCATTCTCGCAGGCACCGTCTTTTACGCGCTCGGCGGATGGAAGAGCTCCGTTGTGCTCGCAACAAGTCTCGCGGTCAACTTTGTCTTTGCCAAAACGATGGAAAAGACCGAGGCAGCGAAGCAGGTGCTTCTCGCCGTGCCGGTTGTTCTCAATGCCGCGCTGCTTTTCGGTTTCAAATATACCGGTTTCGTGCTCTCGAACCTGAATGCGCTCGGCGCGTCGCTCGCGCTGCCGGAAGTCGTTCTCCCGCTCGGCATCAGTTTTTTCACGTTCCAGCAGATTGCATACCTTGTCGCAGTATATAAAAAGGAGCTGCCCCGCGCTGATGCGCTCGACTATCTCGTCTATATTCTTTTCTTCCCGAAGCTGATTATGGGGCCTCTTATGGATCCCGTCGATTTCATCACACAGCTCAACGACACTTCGCTCAGACGCCCTTCCGCCGAAAACATTGCCGCTGGCGTCAAGCTTTTCAGCTTCGGCCTTTTCAAGAAGCTCCTGCTCGCCGATACGTTTGCCAAGGCCGTCGCCTGGGGCTTTGCCAACACGGAGACCGCCACCGCGGCGGACTGGCTGCTTGTCATGCTCTTTTACACGTTTGAAATCTATTTTGATTTCAGCGGCTATACCGACATGGCAACGGGTTCTTCCCTCCTTTTGAACATCACGCTTCCGATCAACTTTGATTCGCCGTACCGGGCGCTCTCCATCCGCGATTTCTGGAAGCGCTGGCATATTTCGCTCACAAAATTCTTCACCCGCTATATCTACATCCCACTCGGCGGCAGTCGAAAGGGACTGTGCCGCACGATTGCCAACACAATGCTTGTCTTTCTTGTAAGCGGACTATGGCACGGCGCAAACTGGACGTTTATCCTCTGGGGTTTGCTCCACGGCGTTTTCATGGTGCTCGACCGCCTGCTCGAAAAGAAAGAAGAGAGCGTTTTCACTCCAGTGCGGTGGGTTTTTACGTTCGCAGTCATCAACATTCTCTGGCTTCTCTTCCGCGCTGAATCCGTCTCCCAGTGGTTCGCTATTCTGCGCACCGTGTTCCGGCTGGAAAACACCGTTATAAGCCCCGATCTGCTCGCCGTGTTCCGGCTTTCCGAATTGGAGTTTCTTTCCAATTTCCGCCTGTTTCGCGGCCTCTCGTCGCTCCCCGGCCTGTGGACGGCGCTTTTTCTGGCCGCTTCCTTCGGCTTTTCTCTGACGGCGCGCAACAACTATAAAGCCATGCACCGTCTCTCCGGTGCGTCCATGGTGTGTGCCGCGCTGGCGTTCCTCTGGAGCTTCGTCTCGCTGAGCGCGCCATCGGTATTCCTCTATTTTAATTTTTAACGGTGATCCTTCCTATGAAAGCAAAAAATTGGCTCATCGGATGGGGCTGTCTCACGCTGACCGCGCTGTCTCTTATCGGCTCGCTCGTCGTATACGTTGACCCCTATTTTCACTACCACGCGCCAAAAACCGATCAATTTTTCTACGGACTCTATAACCAGCGCTCCCAGAACGACGGTATTCTCCGCCATTTCGATTATGATGCCGTAATCACCGGCACCTCCATGACAGAGAACTTCCGCACAACGGAACTGGACGAGCTTTTCGGCGTTTCCTCGGTCAAGACCAGCTTTTCCGGCGGGCCGTATTATGAGATCAACCGCAGTCTGGAAGCAGCACTCCGCCGGAATCCAAAGCTCCGGCTGATCGTCCGCGGACTGGACCTCGCAATGTTCTTTGACGATGTCCACCGTCTGCGCGACGATCTCGGCGATTATCCGGACTATCTCTATGATAACAACCCGTTCAATGACGTGCGGTACCTTTTTGAAAAGAGCACCGTGATTTCCTGCGCCAACGCCGTTCTGGCCGAACACCGCGGCGGTGCAGCCGGCATCACGTCCTTTGACGACTACGCCCGTTGGCAGTCCAGTTACACGTTTGGCCGGGCATCCGTCCTCGGTGCCCCCCTCGTCTCTTCCCCGGCTCCCGCTGTCCACCTGAGCAACGTAGATCGCACACTTATATACGAGAATATCACACAAAACGTCACCGCACTTGCAGACACCTACCCGGATGTGGATTTCTACTACTTCCTCACGCCGTACAGCGCTGCGTGGTGGTCTTTTCTGGTGAACGACGGTACCGTCTACCGCCAGATCGAAGCAGAGCAGTATGTCATTGAGCTGATCCTGCCGCATGAAAACATCCATCTTTTCTCTTTTAATGCGGTTCCGGAAATTGTCGCCGATCTCAACAACTACAAAGACCTGACGCATTATGCCGACTGGATCAACAGCGTGATCCTCCGGTATATGCACGACGGGAAATATCTCCTGACGGCAGAGAATTACCGCGATTACATCGCACGGGAACTGGACTTTTTCATCACCTTCGATTACGAAAGTCTGAATACACAGGAGGACTACCAGGACGACACGGAAGCCGTGTTGCCGTTTCTCGCCGAACTCGCCGGCACCTCACCGCGCTCTCTCCCCGCGGAGGACGTTCCGATGGTTCTCTCCGGAGCAGAGATCCTTCCCGGCCAGCATAACGGCACGGACGGGATCGTATGCACAGGCTCGCTCTCCCGCCCCACGGGGGATGTGTCCGCGCCGCCCGAATACCTGCTCTCAACGGAATACATTGGAGCGAAATTTACGCTCAATGATCTCAGCAGCTATCGATATCTCACCTTCTACGGAAAAAAGCTCGCCGATCACGGTCAACCCTCCGTTTACGTTTACGACAGCGACGGCACTGTTATCTCCTCTTTTACCTCGCATTACAGTGCACTGGACAACCAATGGCATCTGTACACGCTTGCCCTCCCCGCCCTTTCCGGCGGCGGAACAATCATCTTCAACGGCGGTTACATTGACTGCAGCGGTGATCCGTATTCGACCTATATTTTCAGCGACATTACGCTGTTCTGACCCCTGAACATTATAAAAACGGCCTTGCTCCCGTCTGAAACCGGGAATAAGGCCGTTTTTCAGTTCATAACGGTTGAGCCGTAGGTCTTGATGATCTCGTTGAGCATGTCGGTGTGGGTGAAGTCCTTGTTGTAGACGATCCTCGTCTCGCGCACCATGCTGAGGTTTTCCACCGGCAGCGCGGCGATTTTTCCCTTCCGCAGCTCGTCCAGGCATGCGCTGCGCGGCAGGATCGATACGCCGAGGTCCTTTCGGATGAGATCCTTGATCGTGGCGATGTTGTCCACCTCTAAGGTAACATCAAAGGACTGGATGCTCTCGCCGTTGCTCTCAAGAGCCGATTCGAACAGCATCCGCGTGGCCGAGGCGGGCGTGCGCAATATCATTTTCTGCCGTTTGAGCTCCGCGAGCGTGACGGCGCCTCTCTTCGCGAGCGGATTGTCCACCGACATCACACACGTGAGATAGTCCGTATCGAGCAGCATGGAGGAAAAGCGAGGATTGCTGTATGCGCCGTCCACGATGGCAAGATCGAGCTCGTAATTTTCCAGCATATCATAAAGATTATTTATGATATCCGTAAAAAGGATTATCTTCAATTTGTCTTTCTGGTTGCTGTACCGCGCGAGCGCCGCGGCGGTGAGATTGCTCTCGGATGTGTGCGTTATGCCGATGCGGAGAAGCGATAAGTGCTTCTCCGCATTTTGCAGTTCTGCGAACATCCGCTCGTTGAGCGCCTTTATCCGGCGGGCATAGTTTACCACAATTTTCCCTTGTGCCGTCAGCTTTAATCCGGCTTTGTTGCGCACAAAGAGCGGCGCGCCGACCTCCTGCTCCAGCTGCTTGATGTGGTGGCTCACCGCGGGCTGCGTCATGTTCAGTTCCTCCGCTGCGCGGGTGAAATTCTTATACTCCGCCACGGTGAGAACGGTCTCCAATTTTGTGCTCAGCATACGGCGCGCCTCCCCACTTATTAGAAATACTTATGTGTACTAAAAATAACATAATTTGTCTTTATCTTATTTTGATTATATCATAGCCCCAGAAACAGTCAATCGTTTTTTGCAGGGAGGGCTGCGGTATGGCTCCATCGATCTATGAAAGGCTTCACATCACCTCAAATGTGTCGGCGGTGATCGTCTCGCTTTCGCTGATGCTCATCGCCGGATTTGCGATGACGCGCGTTACATCCAAGCTCCGGCTGCCGAATGTCACGGCGTACATCGTCTCCGGCATTCTGCTCGGGCCGTTCTGTTTCGATCTCGTCCCGCGCGGGGTGATCGACGGCATGAGCTTTCTTCCCGACATTGCTCTCGCGTTCATCGCCTTCTCCACCGGCGAGTTTTTCCGCGTTTCCACGCTGAAGAAAAGCGGGACAAAGGTGCTCGTCATCACGGTGCTGGAGGCGTGTCTCGCCTCGGTGCTGGTGTTTCTCGTGTGCTATTTCCCACTCGGGCTTGATCTCAATTTCTCGCTCGTGCTCGGCGCGCTCGCCGCCGCCACGGCTCCGGCCTCCACCGTGATGACGATCCGCCAGACCGGTGCGAAGGGCGATTTTGTCGATACGCTTTTACAGGTTGTCGCACTCGACGACGTGGTGGGGCTCGTGGCGTACAGCGTCGCGATCTCCGTTGCCGTGGCGGCGGACACCGGGAGCTTCGATCTTCTCTCTGTCCTCCGGCCACTCGGCGTCAATCTTCTGGTTTTCTGTCTCGGCGGCGTGTTCGGGTTCCTTTTGAAGCTCTTTCTGGACGGGCGCTCCGCCGACAACCGCCTTATCGTCTCCATCGCGCTGCTGTTCGCCTTCTGCGGCTTCTGTGCAGCGCTGGATGTTTCGCCGCTGCTCGGCTGCATGGCCATGGGGATGGTGTACATCAACACGACCGGCGATGAACGGCTCTTCAAGCAGCTCAACTACTTTTCCCCGCCGATTTTGCTGCTCTTTTTCGTCCGTTCGGGGCTCAACTTTGATCTCGGCGCCCTCGTGAACACGTCCGACGCCATCGGCGGCGTACCGCTTGTCTGGGTCGGCGTCACGTACTTTTTCGTACGCATTCTGGGCAAATACGGCGGCGCATTCTCCGGCTGTCTGCTCACAGGAAAGGATAAGCGGGTACGAAACTATCTCGGCCTTGCCCTGATCCCGCAGGCGGGCGTTGCCATTGGTCTCGCCGCGATGGGCGCGCGCACGCTCGGCGGCAGCGCGGGCACAGCACTCGAAACGATCATCCTCTCGTCGAGCGTGCTCTATGAGCTCATCGGCCCGGCGTGCGCGAAGCTCTCGCTCTATCTTTCGCATTCGTATTCCAACAAACTTGAGGACATCACGCCCGAACCGGAGCCGGACGAAACCGGCTGTCCGAAAAGCGAGGTCGAGCGGCTGATTGAGCGCATCCACGCCATTCAAAGCGAGCTGCCCGCGCACCGCGCCGTCGATTATGAGGACGAACAGGCGTTTTCCGACGCCGCCGAAGAACATTATGCCGCGCTCTACCGGGCGCTGCCATCGGGAAGGAGAAAACGATGATTTTTGCCATGCATGATCCCCTCGCCGAGCTTCTCGGCGAATGGTCCCGCGGACTGAATACTGGCTCGGTGCTGCTTCGCATCGCACTCGTGGTGCTGCTCGCCTCGGTGATCGGATGCGAGCGCTCGAGCAAGCGCCACTCCGCGGGACTGCGCACCTTTGTTCTTGTGTCCTTTGCCTCTACGGTATCCATGCTGCTCGATGTGTATCTGATGACCAACTTCGGCGCTCGGCTGCCCATTCTCTCGGCCGCGACCGTCATCGCCACGGCGCTCGTGAGCGGCAACGCCATTCTCTTCAGCTCCCGCAGCCAGATCAAGGGGCTCACGACCTCCACAGGACTCTGGGCGTGCAGCATTCTGGGCTTTGCGATCGGCGCGGGGCTGTATACGGTCACGCTGATCGTGTTCCTCTTTTTCCTTTGCATTCTCGCGTGCTTCCCCGCGTTTGAGCAGTATTTGAAAAACCGCTCCAACCATTTTGAGATCCATCTGGAACTCAAAAGCAGCGACTATCTGCGCGATTTTGTCACTGTGAGCCGCCGCCTTGGCCTTCGTATCGACAATATCGAGGCGAATCAGGCGTATGCCGGATCGGGGCTGAGCGTATTCACCGTGACGTTCACCATATGCAGCGCGGAGCTGAAGCGCTATAAGACCCACCGCGAGATCATCGAAGCGCTCTCATCGCTCGATTACATTTATCACATGGAAGAGATGCGGTAAAACGCTGCCAGTCCGCTGCGGATCCCGGCTTTAAAGAAATAGCCGATGGCGTCTGCCATCGGCTATTTGAGCGTGTCAAAAAAGTATTTTTGACACGCTCTCAAACGAGACCCACTGCGTTGGGCTCTCGTTTGAAAAGGC
>CAKSWA010000002.1 GCA_934511165.1 uncultured Oscillospiraceae bacterium
ACCTCCATCATGATCAACGTTGCCGCCAACGGCTTCGTCAACCTCTTCACCCCGACCTGCGGCTTCATCATGGGCGGTCTCGCGCTCGCGCGCATCCCCTACGAGAGCTGGCTGAAGTGGGCGTGGAAGCTGCTCCTCACGCTGTTCGTCGTCGTCGGCGTCGTCCTCACGATCGCGATGGCGGTGCTGAGCTGAAATTCCGCTTGAGTTATCGCATGATCTAATGGTAAAATACCGGTTGTATGCCCCATGGCGTACAACCGGTATTCTTCAAACAAGGCCGCATCGCCTGCTCTTGTTTGAGAAGAGCTGCGGCTCGCCGCAGCGCACCCGCTTTGCCCGCACGTTTGCGAGGCTTTTCAGTCATTTGTAAAAAGGACGGTGCAGATTATGCCCAGACGAGCCATGCTCCAGGATGCCCGCGCCTCCGCGTCCGACCCCGCCGTGATCTGCTCATTCGATTACGAGGCGATCGACAAGCCCACCCGCGCGATCATCCATCAGGCGGCGCGCTTTCTTTATGTAAAGCGCGGTCGCGGCAAGCTCGTCATTGACGGCGAGGAGTACGTCCTCCAGCCCAACACGCTCGTCGCCATCACGCCGTGGAAGATCACCGACACGGTAGAAGTGACGGAAACGCTCCAGTTCATCAAGGTCATATACGACTATTCCTATCTCAACTCTGTATTCAAGAGCGTTCTCGGCTCGGGCGATACTTCCGCCGAGCCCCTGCGCTTTCTCACCGTGGAGCCGGTCGCCTATCTCGACAGCGTACAGGCGGAGTACGTGGACGGCATCATGGAGCATCTCAAGGCGGAGCTCGGCGTGGAATCCACGCGCGTCAAGCCGTCGGACAAGCCGTTTTCGCAGCTCTATACGGTCAACAAGCTCATCGATCTGATGGTCGTTTACCGCCGGTATATCATGTCGCACCGCGGCGAGCTGGACTCCGGGCGGAAGGAGACCGTCAAGGATCAGTCGGTCCTGAGCTACATTTATGCCCATTCCGCGGAAAAGCTCACGCTCTCGCAGGTCGCGGAGGCGTTCTTTCTTTCGGAATCGGCGCTCTCCAAGCAGATCGCCGGCATGACCGGCACGACGTTCTCCAAGCTTCTGAGCAGCATCCGCGTGGAGAAGGCGTCGGACTATCTCATCTATACGGATCTCACGCTCGACGAGATCGCGGGGCTCTGCGGCTTTGTGGACGCCTCGCACGTATCCAAGCACTTTGCGCAGCGCGTCGGCATCACGCCGATGCAATACCGCAAGATCTATTCCAAGGCCGTCACCAAGTTCAACATCTCCGACAAGGCGATCGCCTTTGCGCTGACGGACTACATCTACAAAAATTATGAGACCGAACGGCTCACCGCCGCAAGCGTCGCCGCCGAGTTCGGCGTGTCGGTGCCGGAAATGAACCGTCTGCTTCTCTATTATAACGAGATGAACTTCGATACGCTGCTCAACTCCACGCGCATCAACAAAGCGTGCGAAATGCTCGTATCCACGGATTATCTCGTGATCGACGTTGCCGTCGCCGTCGGCTACAGCAACATCAAAACATTCAACATGAATTTCTACCGCTTCAAGGAAATGACGCCGACGGAGTTTCGCGACCGCATAACGCTGCAGCGCACGGACGGCAGCGAAACGCACGGCAGAGGGCGCGGCGGGCGCCGCCGTGCTCCGACCGTCAAAGCGCCGGAAAACACAAAGGAGACGACCGAATGAAATCCGGAAGACAGGGAACCATCCTCCGAATCGTTTCGGAGCAGAGCATCGAAACGCAGAATCAGCTCATGGACGAGCTGAAAAAGCGCGGTATCACGGCCACGCAGGCCACGCTTTCCCGCGATATCCGGGAGCTTCGCCTCGTCAAGCAGCGCAGCGCGGACGGTACCAGCCGGTATGCCGTGGCAGAAACTGCCCATGCGCAGGAGATGAGCCATCGCCTCAAGGAGAATCTCCGCCAGACCGTGACGGGCGTTTACGTCTGCCAGAATCTCGTCATCATCAAAACGCTGCCGGGGCTCGCACCTGCGGTGTGCACCGCCATTGACGGCATCGCTCCGCTGCCGGGGCTTGTCGGCTCGCTCTCCGGGAACGACACCGTGTTTCTCGCCATGCGCGACAACGCCGCCGCCGAAACGCTCGCCCGCGAGGGGCACAGCCTCTTTATGGGCTAATTATATATAGTGTAAGGATTGAGTCGTTTTCGTTAACGAAAACGGCTCATTTTGTGTAAAAACCTGCCATGGAATACACTTGACGAACACGCCGACGTGTAATATAATTTTGCTGTCGATATAGTAGGAAACCAAACAAAAGAGATATAAAATGTGGAGGAGTTAGCATGGATAAGCAGACCAAGTCCGGAATGCCTGTGGATGAAAGCAAGTATTCCTTTGAAATCCCCCGCACGGACGAGCCGAGAGAGAAAATTCTCAAGCTCGGCACCATGATCACCGACCGCATCGGCACGGTTACGGGCAATGACCCGGAATATTGGGGACTTGCCGGTGTCGTGACGGACGAGATGGCGGATGTTGCGCTCAAGATGAAGGTGCGCAAGCCGAAAACGACGGCCCAGATCGCCGCGCTCACCGGCAAGAGCGAAGAAGAACTCGAAAAGCTGCTCACCGAGATGGCGTACATCGGCCTTGTCGAGTACAACTGGGAAAATCTGGACGGGAAAAACCCGAACCACGAAAAGCGCTGGACGCTGCCGCAGTTTGTTCCCGGCAGCGCAGAGTTCCTCAATATGCGCGCCTCGCAGATCGACGAGCACCCTGAGGTCGCGGCGTTCTTTGAGCGCATGACGTTCCTTCCGCTCGAAAAGGTCACGCCGATGGTGCCTCCCGGAGGCGCCGGCATCGGCATGCACGTCATCCCCGTGGAAAAGGCTATCGAGACCGAGAACAAGTCCGTCTCCATCGAGCACATCTCCCATTGGCTGAAAAAGTACGACGGTGTTTACGCCGCCTCGCCCTGCTCCTGCCGTATGTCCCGCGCCAAGCTCGGCGAGGGCTGCGGCGACGATCCGGAGAACTGGTGCATCGCCGTAGGCGACATGGCGCGTTACGTTGTCGAGACCGACCGCGGCCATTACATCACGTATGATGAGGTGCTGGAGATCCTGCATAAGGCCGAGGAGAACGGCTTCGTCCACGAGATTACGAACATCGATGGCGAGGAGAAGATCATCGCCATCTGCAACTGCAACGTGAACGTCTGCAACGCGCTGCGCACGAGCCAGCTCTTCAACACGCCGAACCTCTCCCGCAGCGCCTATGTTGCGAAGGTCGAGAGCGAAAACTGCGTCGCGTGCGGCCGCTGCGTTGAGACCTGCCCCGCGGGCGCCGTGAAGCTCGGCCAGAAGCTCTGCACAAAGGACGGCCCCATCGAGTACCCGCGCCACGAGCTGCCGGACGAGACCGCCTGGGGCCCGGACAAGTGGGACATCAACTACCGCGACAATAACCGCATCAACTGCTACGATACCGGCACATCGCCGTGCAAGACCGCCTGCCCGGCGCACATTGCCGTGCAGGGCTACCTGAAGCTCGCCGCGCAGGGCAAGTACCGCGAGGCGCTCCAGCTCATCAAGCGCGAAAACCCGTTCCCCGCCGTCTGCGGCCGCATCTGCAACCGCCGCTGCGAGGACGCCTGCACCCGCGGCACCGTCGATCAGGCCGTCGCCATCGACGAGGTCAAGCGCTTCATTGCCCAGCAGGATCTCGAAGCCGCCACGCGCTTCATCCCCGAAAAGGTCATCCCGAAGGTCGAGGGCGGATTTGAAGAGAAGATCGCCATCATCGGCGCGGGCCCGGCGGGCATGAGCTGCGCCTACTTCCTCGCCGAGAAGGGCTACCGCCCGACCGTGTTCGATAAAGCCAGCCGTCCTGGCGGCATGCTGATGAACGCCATCCCGAACTTCCGTCTCGAAAAGGACGTTGTGGAGGCGGAGATCGACATTCTGCGCGAAATGGGCGTGGAGTTCCGCTGCGGTGTGGAGGTCGGCAAGGATGTCACCATCCCCGAGCTGCGCGCGCAGGGATACAAGGGCTTCTATGTTGCCGTCGGCCTGCAGGACGGCGGACGTCTCCGCGTCCCCGGTGACGATGCCGAGGGCGTCCTCTCCGGCGTGGACTTCACGAAGAAGGTCAACCTGGAGCCCGATACGAAGCTCACCGGCAAGGTCGTCGTCATCGGCGGCGGCAACATCGCCTCCGACGTTGCCCGCACTGCCGTGCGCTGCGGCGCCGAGAGCGTCATGCTCTACTGCCTGGAGGGCTACGACGAAATGCCCATGGGCGAAGAGGACCGCACCGAGTGCGAACGTGACGGCATCTCCATCCATGCCGGTTGGGGGCAGACCGCGATCGATACCGAGAATGGCCATGCGAAGGCCATCCACTTCCGCAAGTGCCTGTCCGTCAAGAACGCCGAGGGACGCTTCGCTCCCATGTTTGACGACGCCGAGACCGAAACCGCCGAGGCGGACACGATCCTTTACTGCATTGGCCAGCACGCCGACTGGGGCGAGCTGCTCGCCGGAACAAAGGTGGAGTTCAACCCGAACGGCATCGTCAAGGCCGATGCGCTGACCTACCAGACCGCCGAGCCCGACATTTTCGTCGGCGGCGACGCCTATACAGGCCAGAAGTTCGCCATCGACGCTATCGCCGCCGGCAAGGAGGGCGCCGTGTCGCTGCACCGCTTTGTGCAGCCGAACACGAGCCTCACCATCGGCCGCAACCGCCGGCAGTTCATCGAGCTTGACAAGAAGAATGCCCTCATCGACATCAACAGCTTTGACAACACGCCGCGCCAGCGTCCCGGCTACAACGAGGAGCTGCGCCGCACGATGAAGGACGGCCGCGAGTGCTTCACCGAAGAGCAGGTCAAGGCCGAAACCGCCCGCTGCCTCGGCTGCGGCGCGAGCGTCGTTGACCCGAACAAGTGCATCGGCTGCGGCATCTGCACGACGCGCTGCGGCTTTGACGCCATCCATCTCCACCGCGACCGCCCCGAGTGCAGCACCATGGTGCGCAGCGAGGATAAGATGAAGGCCATCCTGCCGTACATGCTCAAGCGCGCCGTGAAGATCAAGCTCAAGGGCAAAAAGGACTGAGCATGCACGAGCTCGGGATCGTATTCCACATGATAAAAACCGTCGAGCGCATCGCGGAGGAAAATACTCTCACAAGTGTTTCCTCCGTCACGCTCGAACTTGGCGAGGTGTCCGGCGTCGTGCCGCATGAGCTCACATCCTGCTGGAACTGGGCCGTTGCACAGACGGAGGTCTTGAAGGGAGCGGAGCTCAAGATCGAGACCATTCCCGCCGTGACGCTTTGCGAGAACTGCACCCATACGTATTCGACCGTCCCGCAGGGGCGCGTCTGCCCGCTGTGCGGCAGCGAGGAGACCGTGCTCTTGCAGGGCAACGAGATCAATCTCAAGGAAATCGAGGCCTGCTGAAAATGGATAGTGTACGCATCATAGAGATCAAGGAGAGCGTTTTCGCCGACAACGACCGCGAGGCCGACCGCGTCCGCGCAAAGCTCAAGGAGGAGAAGACGTTCCTTCTCAATCTCATGTCCTCGCCCGGCTCGGGCAAGACGACGACGCTTCTGCGCACGATTGAAAAGCTGAAGGACGAGCTCCGTATCGGCGTTATGGAAGCGGATATCGATTCCTCCGTGGATGCCGAGACCGTCGCGCGCACGGGCGTGAAGAGCATCCAGCTCCACACCGGCGGCATGTGCCATCTCGATGCCGGGATGACCGAGCAGGGGCTCACAGAGCTCGGCACGGCGGACATCGATCTCGCGGTGCTCGAAAACGTCGGCAATCTCGTCTGCCCGGCGGAGTTTGATACGGGCGCGGTGAAAAACGCGATGATTCTCTCTGTCCCGGAGGGACACGATAAGCCGCTCAAATACCCGCTCATCTTCACCGTGTGCGACGCGCTCATCATCAACAAGATCGATGTGCTGCCGTATTTCGATTTTGACATGGACAAGGTGCGCGAGTACGCGCTGCGGCGCAACCCCCGTCTGGAGATCTTCCCGATCTCCGCCAAGACCGGCGAGGGCGTCGAGGCCTGGACAAACTGGCTCAAAAAGCAGGTCCGGGACTGGACGGAAGAATAAAGAAAAACGGAGCAGTCAGTAAAATGACTGCTCCGTTTTTTATGGAGAATGACGGTTATTTAACTTCTGCGGTCGTCTGCGCCATGACGGTCAGAGCCTCCAGCACGTCGGCTCTCTGGCTTTCCTCGTAATATGTGCCGGTGTAAACGTAAAGGTAAGCGCCGGTCACGGCGTACAGCGTGATCTGATCCGTGGGCGGGATGGAGAGAATCGCTTCGCGCCCGCCGGCGTTGTCGATATCGTCCTGCGTGAGCACGCCCTGCGCCAGAAGAGAATCCAGCATTTCGTCGGTGAAGAGCGTGATCGTTTCGGTGTAGATCACGCTCTTTCCGTTGATCGAGCGGAGCTCCGCCTTGAGGATCTCAACGTTGGGGTACGACTCGGTGATGCTTTCCACAAGCTTGTTCATGTACTTTTCCGTGAACTTGCCGCTGTAGGTGCTGGAACGCTGGGCATTGATGTTGGTTGCCTGCGAGGAGTCTGCCGTATCGTTATAATACACGATGAGCGGAGAAGTGCCGTCCGTACCTGTCCACTTATCAGCGGGATACTGCGTCGAAAACGTGCTGTTGCTGACCGTTTCGAGCGTCATGGAAGTGAGATCGACCTTCTCGAGCGGGGGATAATCCTCTTCGTTCACGGTGCCGCATCCGGCGAGGATCAGGCAGAGCGCGAGACAAACGGCGGTGACCGCCGCAAAAGTTTTTCTTTTCATAGCTATCACTCCTTTGCTGAGTGACACGATTTTACCATACTGCCGGGGAAAAGACAACCTTTTCGCTGTTTATCCCACCGTCTCGCCGAGCTTATCGGCAAGCATCGCGAGCGGCTTCACCTTCCAGCGCAGCACCATGCCGAGCGCCGCGCCGACGAGTGCCTGCAAAATCTGGTAGGGGAGCTTCGCGATCGCCGCGGCAGGCGTTGCGTAGATGAATGCGCGGCCAAGCGAGTAGCCGACGACCATGATCACCGCGCCGAGCAGCACACCGATGAGAGACGCAATAACGGGCTTCTCCTTCATCATCCGGTGGGCGCAGAGCGAAATGACAACGGCCTGCAGGCCGTGTGTGACAAGAGATACGAACATCGGCGTCGGGTAGAAGAAGAAATCGCCGAGAAATGCACCGACACCGCCGACGCAGAACGCCCCCAGCGGGTCGAGAATCAGCGAGGCGAAGCAGATGATCACGTCGTTCAGATAGAGATGCCCGCCCGGCACCGGAACGCTGAACACGCTCATGCTCATAATGATGTTCATCGCCATCAGCAGCGCCGTTGTACAGAGCCAGCGCGTGCCGTATTTTTTCTTTGTCGTCATGGTAGAATCTCCCTTGCTTTTTCTTTTACCTTAGCATACAATATTCTGGATATATTAAAATAGCCAGAAAGTGAGAAAATAATCATACCAGATGAAACAGGAGAACGAACACCGCCCGGCGTATCTGCGCCTGTACGAACGGCTGCGAGGGGAGATCGTGCGCGGGGACTATCCCTTCGGCGCGCGGATGCCGTCCAAGCGGCAGCTCGCCGAGGAGGAAGGGCTGAGCGTCGTCACGGTCGAGCACGCTTACGCGCTCTTGACGGATGAGGGGTATTTGGAAGCACGCCGCCGCAGCGGACATTACGTGCAGTTTCACGATACGGATGGCTTTGTGCCGAGCGCGCCGGTGAAACCGGCGGCGGTCCCGGCAGGGGAGAGGGCAGATTTTCCGTTTTCGGTGCTTTCGCGGGTGATGCGCCGCGTCATCAGCGAGTATGGCGAGCAGCTGCTGGAAAAAAGCCCGAACAACGGCTGCGTCGCGCTTCGGCAGGCAATCTCGCGCTATCTTGCGCGCAGCCGCGGCATCCGCGTAAAGCCGGAGCAGATTTTCGTCGGCTCCGGCGCGGAATACCTCTACGGACTGATCGTGCAGCTTCTCGGCGCGGCGCGTATCTACGCAGCGGAGGACCCGTCGTATGAGAAGATCGCGCTCGTTTACCGCGCGCACGGCGCGTCGCTGGAGCTCTTGCCGCTTGGCGCAGACGGCATCCGGAGCGATGCGCTTGCCGGAACGCGCGCCACGGTGCTGCACATTACGCCCTACCGCAGCTATCCGAGCAATATCACGGCGTCGGCGGCAAAGCGGCGCGAATATATCCGCTGGGCAAGTGAGCCGGGGCGGTACATTGTTGAGGACGACTTCTCCTCGGAGTTCACAGTCGCATCCAAGCCGGAGGAGACGGTGTTTTCGCTTGCCGAGAGCGGGAACGTGATCTACCTGAACACGTTCTCGCAGACGGTCGCACCGTCGCTGCGTATGGGCTATATGGTGCTCTCGGAAGAGCTCTCGGCGCAGTATGCCGAGCGCATCGGGTTTTATTCCTGCACCGTGCCGCTCTTCGAGCAGCTGGTACTTGCGGAGCTTCTGGAGAGCGGCGACTATGAGCGCCACATCCGCCGCACCCGCCGCGCCCTGCGAAAAAGGGCGGAAAAATGAGGCATCCCTCCGGCAAATACCGGAGGGATTCTTTTTGCCATGGAGGAAACCCCTCCGTCAAAAACTTCGTTTTTGCCACCTCCCCTGTTAGGGGAGGCAAGTGAATTTGCGGTAAACCAGCTTGGCTCTCCTATTAGGGGAGCTGGCAGCGAAGCTGACTGAGGGGTTTCGCTTGAGTTAAAGCAAATACTTCTCCATCGCCCAGGCGGCGCCGTCCTCGTCGCAGACGGGCGCAATAACGTCTGCTGCGGCCTTCACATTATCGGGCGCATTGGCCATCGCAATGCCGAGTCCCGCCCAGCGCAGCATGGAAATGTCGTTTTCCCCGTCGCCGATGGCGACGGTCTCCTCGCGCGGTATGCCGAGAATCTCCGCGGCGCGCGCGAGCCCTGCGGCCTTGCTGACGCCCGGCGGCACGATCTCCAGCGTCTCCGGGCTGGACGTAAAGCAGTCCACCGGGCAGGGAGGATCGGCCAGAAGCTTTTTCCCCGCGCGCCGGACGGTCACCGGCAGGCCGAGCAGCAGAATTTTGTACATGCCCTCGTGCGCGATCGCCTCGGGGGAGGGAAGCGGCTGCGGGTTGCTCGAAGAGCGCTGCGCATAGACCTCCGATGCCGCATTCACGCGGTCCGTGTAAATCCCACTGAGGGCATAAACGATGGCGGCGCTTGCTCTGCGGCGGCACCAGCGGAGCAGCGTGAGCGCGTCCTGTTCCTCCATGAACGTCTCGGAGAGCGTTTCGCCGGTCGCACAGCTCTGCACCAGCGCGCCGTTTCCGAGAATGAGCGGCACGTCGCCGGGGAAAAGCTCACGCGCGACCGCGGCGCTTCCGCCGAGCCGCCCGGAGGCGAGCGTTACATACTTGCCCGCGGCGTATACGGCGCGGATCGTCTCGCGTGTATGCGCCGAGACCTTTCGGTCGGAGCGCGTGAGCGTGAGATCGTAATCGGCGGCCATCAGTCTGTATGCCATGAAAATCGACTTCCTTTCTGCGCGAAAGTATAACGGACAGCGCGCCGGAATGTCAAGAGCGCAGCGATTTACGAACGGCAAACCATGTGGTATAATAGAAAACAAATACCCCACAGGAGAAAAAAGAATGATCAAGCTCGAAATGGAACTTTCCGATATCGATTACGAGGTTCTCGTAAAGGAGATTCTTCCCAAGGTCGCTGACCGGCTGAAGCAGAACGGCAGCCCGCTTGCGCCGCTCCTCTCCGGCGGCATGGCGGCCAATGTGCTGCTCCACGCCTCCGACAGCGTGCGCGACCGCATGGCCGCGGAAATCCTCAACGCTGCTGCGCCGCGGCTGACCGGAACGCTCGAAAAGCTCGCCGCCGACAACGGCATTCCCTGCAAGGTGCAGGGCCTGCGCGCGAGCGCGACACAGAAATAATAAGGAAACGCATCCCCCGAAAACCTCTGCTTTCGGGGGATGCGTCTTTTAAACCGTGGAAACAAAAATCCCCGGAGAATAAATTCTCCGGGGAAAAATGCCGTATCCGGATCATCGTCCCGCCACTTTTGAGGGGCGTCAGACGAAGGCGGGGATAAGCGGGGGTAAGCCTTTTACACGATGCGGCGGGCGGCGACGAGACGCATGCCGGCGGTGCCGCTGAGAGACTGGGTGCTGACCACTGCACCGGAGTAGGGCGCGTGGATGAAGCTGCCGCCGCCGATGTAGATTGCCGCGTGCCAGATGTTGTAGATGCTGCTGCCGAAGAGCAGGATGTCGCCGGGCTGAAGGTCGTTGAGATCAACGTCCACGCCGCTATAATACATGTCCTGCGCCACGCGGTTGAGCGAGTAGCCGTACTGGCCGTAGACGTAGTACACGAGACCGGAGCAGTCAAAGCCGGAGGGAGACGTGCCGCCCCAGACATAGGGAACGCCCAGATACTGCATGGCAGTATCCACGATGGTCTGACCCATGGCGGCGTTGTGCGAGAAGCTCGGCGCGGCGGGCGCTTCCTGCGCGGGCTCTTCGGCCGGGGTTTCCGGCTCCTGCGCGGGAGGATCGAGCGGCGTCACTTCGGTGGTGGTGTTTTCGGTGGTGTCCGGGGTCTGCGGCTCGCTGTAGATGGTGCCGTTCTCGCCAGAGACGGTCGCGGCGGAGATGGTGTAGGTCTTGGAAGTGCCGTTGAGCACAACATAGTCGCCGTAGATGTAGCCGGTGCTGCCGTTATATACGCATTCGTACCAGGAACCGCAGACGCCGTTCACACGGATGGGCGTGCCGGTCTCCAGCGTTTCGATCACGCTGCTGTAGGTGCTCGGACCGCTGCGGAAGCAGATGCCGGAGCCGAGAACCGTGGCGTTGCTGTCGCCGGTCGCGGGAGGCGCAACGTAAGTCTGCGAAGGAACTTCCTGCGCGGGCTGCTGCACGGTATCCTGCGCGGCGTCCTGCGCCGGAGCCTTCTCCGGGACGGAGTCAACGTTTTCCGCGGAGGGAATTTCGTTGAAGAGAAGGTAGTAGGAAGCCATGTAGCCGGTCTTGCCGTTGTAGCTCACCTTGTACCAGCCGTAGCCGGCGTCGCCGAGAACGTAAACGGTCGCGCCCTGCGGGGCGGCGTCGATAACATTGCTGTTGAAGCTGCCGCTGTCACGCAGGTTGACTTCGCCGGGCGTTGCGATGAACGCTTCGCCCGAAATGGCAAACGCGCTGCTCGTGAGCAGAGACGCCGCCAGAAGAAGCGTAACGATAACGGAAAGCAGTTTCTTGCAGTTTTTCATGATCCCCATACCTCATTTCCTGGTGCTGGTGCGCTGTTTCGGAGGTTAGTCCTTCGTCAGCGCTCGTTCGAGCCACACGCTCGCCACGTCCATGGCGGCGTACAGGCTGCCTTTTTCGGATTTCTTCACGATGCGGTCGCGGCTCTTGACCGTCGGGTCGGTGAGCTGCAGCTGGACGCTCACGCGGGTGGCGACCTTCAGCTCGCCGGCGTTTTCCGCCCCGGCCACCGGCTGAACCGGTTTCGTGTCCATGATCTGCATCATGATGATGTACTTGTCGGACATGCTGCCGTAGTAAAGGATGTTGTCCTTGCGGCGAAGCGGGTGTCCCTTGTACACCAGCGCATTCTTAGTGGATGCCAATTCAAATCACCTCGAATTTGTAACCAAAATGTAACACATTGTATCCCGCCTGTCAACATAATCGGAGTGATTTTGTGATATAAGCACAGACTACGCCGAGATATTGCCACTATTATCCGTCGTTTTGACGGAAAACCGGCACGTAAAAGTTACAAAACGGCTCTGCGGAGGGGATCGTTCCGCACGAGTCGGCGCCGGAAAACGGTAACAAAACCGGAGAAACTGCCCTTTGGCGGGGAAAACCGCAGCGCCGGGGAGCCGGCGCTGCGGCGGTGTTCGCGGGGGAAGGGGAATGCTCAGTTATCCTTGACGGATTCAACGATGCCCTGCGCGAGACCGGCGACGCCCTGAATCTCGGAGGGGATGATGATCTTGGTGGCCTTGCCGTCGGCGGCGGCGGCGAAAGCTTCGAGCGCACGCAGACGCAGCACCGGGTCGGAGGGAGCGGCCTCGTTGAGCAGGCGGATACCGTCAGCGGTCGCCTTCTGCACGGCGAGGATCGCGGCGGCCTGACCTTCGGCCTCAAGGATCTGCTGCTGCTTCTTCGCGTCGGCGCGGAGAATGGCGGATTCCTTTTCGCCTTCGGCTTCGAGAATGGCGGCGCGCTTCTCGCCCTCGGCGCGGAGAATGGCTTCGCGGCGTTCGCGCTCGGCCTTCATCTGCTTTTCCATCGCGCTCTGGATCTCGCGCGGCGGGAGAATGTTTTTGAGCTCCACGCGGTTGACCTTAATGCCCCAGGGGTCGGTCGCCTCGTCGAGAATGACGCGCATTTTGCTGTTGATGATGTCGCGGCTCGTGAGGCACTGGTCAAGCTCGAGATCGCCGATGATGTTGCGGAGCGTCGTAGCGGAGAGCGTTTCGATGGCGACCATCGGCTGCTCAATGCCGTAGGTGTAAAGCTTCGGGTCAGTGATCTGGAAATAGACAACGGTGTCGATCTGCATGGTAACATTGTCCTTCGTGATCACGGGCTGGGGCGGGAAGTCTGCGACCTGCTCCTTGAGCGATACGCGGCGCGCCACGCGCTCAATGAACGGCAGCTTCACATGGAGACCCTTGCCCCACGTGGTGCTGTAAGCGCCGAGACGCTCGATGACGTAGGCCTGCGCCTGCTGCACGACGCAAAGGTTCGTGATGATCAGCACGAGCACAAGCACGAGAATGATGCCTAATACAATCATGGGATATCCTCCTTATTAAAATACCATGTTCTTTCAGTGCGCGGTGCGCTCTACAATAAGTTTCACGCCCTCGATGGCGCGGATGATGACGTGTTCACCGCTCTCGATGGTGAGAGCGTCGTCGGTGCTGCGCGCCGTCCAGATCGCGCCGCCGAGCTGCACGGCGCCGGTGGCGGCGAGATTATCGATGCGCTCTGTTACAACGGCGGTGCGGCCGATGTTGCGGTCGGCGTTGGTGGCGACGCTCCGGCTGTCCACATACCGCTTCACGAGCGGGCGGGTGAGCACGAGCGTGGCAACGGAGACGATGACGAACCAGAAAATCTGGAGCCATACCGCCGCGCCAAGCGCCGCGCAGATGAGCGCCACGAGCGAGCCGAACACAAACCAGATGGATACGAGCCCCGCGGTCACGGCCTCAACGATGAGAAACACGACGAGCGCCACGACCCAGAAAGCGATCGTTCCGGAAGGTGGGATCACGGGCAAAACCTCCCTTTATATGTTGTTGTATCTATCATACCGTATTTTTGCCCGCTCGGCAATAACATTCTCACCAAAAATCACTCTTTAAATCGTGTAAACCTCCATCTTGTCTTTTTTGGCATGGCGCGTTACAATACAGTTATTAGCTAACAAGCTAAAATGAAAAAGGGTACAGGTAAAACGCTGTATGAACAAACACATGAAAAAGCCGCGCAACGAGGAAATGTATAAAGCCATTCTCACGCTCAACACGGTGGAAGAGCTGATGAAGTTCTTCGACGATCTCTGCACGGTATCCGAGCTGCAGGCGATGGAGCAGCGTTATCAGGTGGCGGTGCTTCTCAGCGAGGGCATGATCTATAACGACATATTGGAAAAGACCGGCGCTTCGAGCGCGACGATCAGCCGCGTGAACCGCTCGCTGCAATACGGCGAGGACGGCTACAGCGTAGCCTTCCGCCGTCTGAAGGAACAGAAGGAAGCGGAAGAAAAATGAGCCAGTGCTATGGACCTCTCGCCGCGCGGTATGACGCGCTGACCGGGGACGTGCCGTATGAAGCGCTGGAAACATGGTATGAAACGGCCTTGTCCCACAGCGGCAGGGCCGTTCGCACCGTTCTGGACCTTTGCTGCGGTACGGGTACGCTCTCGCTGCTGCTGGCCGAACACGGATACGAGATGATCTGCGTGGACGCCTCGGCGGAAATGCTCTCGGTGTTCCAGCAGAAGCTCTATGAGCTCCCGGAGGGCGTTATTGCGCCGATGCTTCTCTGCCAGCGGGCGGAGGAGCTCGATCTCTATGACACCGTGGATGCCGCGGTGTGCTCGCTCGACGGCGTGAACTACATGCGGCCCGAAACGCTTCCGGAGGTGTTCCGGCGGCTGCATCTCTTCCTATCGCCGGGCGGCACGCTCTGCTTTGATTTTCTCTCGCCGGGGCATATGCGCTCGCTCGACGGGCAATGCTTCGTGGACGAGGAGGACGATACGCTCTGTCTCTGGCGCTCGGAGGTCGTGGAAAACGAGCTGCGCTACGGTATGGACATCTTCCGCCGCATGAAGGGGCAGACCTACCGCCGCGAGCAGGAGGAGCATACGGAGTATATCTATACGCCCGAAACGCTCGAAAAGCATCTCGTCGAAGCGGGCTTTGGCAGCATCCGCCTTTTCACGGACGGCCCGCAGCACAACCAGGGGCGACTCTTTTTCACCGCCGAGTGCGTGAAGGAATAAAACCCCTCCGTCAAAAAACTCCGTTTTTGCCACCTCCCCTGTTAGGGGAGGCGAGTACGTTGATTGCAAACCCACTTGGCTCCCCTGATAGGGGAGCTGTCGCGGCGCAAAGCGCCGTGACTGAGGGGTTTCCCCTTACAGACATTTACAAGGAGAAAAACCATGGGCAAAATTCTTCGCGCCGTCACGAACGACGGTACAGCCAAAATATCCGTCATCACCGCGCCCGACATGGTCGAGCGCGCGAGAAACATCCACCATCTGCACCCCGTCGGCACGGCGGCGCTTGGCCGCACGCTCTGCGGCGCGTCGCTCCTCGGCGAAATGCTCAAGGAGGACAACGCCACGCTTACGCTGCGCATCCAGGGCGGCGGGCCGATCGGCACGATCCTCGCGGTGTCTGATAATGCCGGCAACGTGCGCGGCTATGTCTCCCACCCCGAGGTCGATCTGCCCATCCGCGAGCGGGACGGCAAGCTCGATGTTTCCGGTGCGGTCGGCAAAGAGGGGCTTCTCACGGTCAGCCGCGATATTGGCCTGCGCGAGCCGTATTCCGGCTCCGCCGCGCTTGTGAGCGGCGAGATCGCCGAGGATCTCGCGGCGTACCTCACCGAGAGCGACCAGCTCGGCTCGGCGTGTGCGCTCGGCGTGCTCGTAAACCCGGACGGCAGCGTCAAGGCCGCGGGCGGCTTTATCATGCAGCTCATGCCGAACGCCGCCGAGGAGACCGTCAAGGTGCTGGAGGACAACATCTTCCTCATGGATCAGCTCACCACCATCCTCGACGAGGACGGCGCGGAGGCGGTCATTGCGCAGGTATTCAAGGGTCTCGACTGGCACAAAACGGCGGAGAGCGATATGGCGTATAAGTGCTATTGCAGCCGGGAGCGTGTGCTCGGTGCGCTCGCGAGCCTTTCTGCCGACGATCTCGCTTCGCTGCGCGAGGAGCAGAAGGATATCGAGGTTCGCTGCCAGTTCTGCGATGCCGTGTACAACTTTACGCCCGAGGAAATCGCGGCGCTTAACACGCCCAAGGAGGAAGAGAAAGAATGAAGCTTGCGGATATGCTGCGCGAGCAGGACGGCCTTACCGCGGCGCGCGACGGCGCAACGTTCTGCGGCACGCGCGGGGAATATACGTTCCTGCTGCTGACGGAGAAAAAGGAACTGATCGTCTCCGTTCTCCGCGGCGGCGAAAACCCGGACAGAGAGGGCTTTCAGGACTTTATCAAGGCGCGGCCGGAGCTGACCGGCTGCAAAACGGCGGGGACGCGCGTCATGTTTTCGCTCCGCAGCGGCGCCACGGCGAAATCCTTTGCGGAGAAAATCCACGCTCTGTTGCCGGAGCTTCTCTCGTACCTGCATAATAACGGATACGAAAACTGCTGTGAAATTTCCCGTGCTGTTGGCGCTACGGTCGGCTGCATGACGAGCGGCGTGCCGCAGCTTCTCGCGCCGGATCTCTTTGCCGAGGTCAGCCGCAAGGCCGAGCAGAACGAGCGCGTCCGCGCGGAGATGCCCGAAAACATCGGCCGCGGCATTCTCGGCGCGGTCATCGGCGGTGTGATCGGCGCGGCGGTGATCGTGCTCATCGGCCAGCTCGGCTATGTGGCGGCACTCTCCGGTATGGTGCTCGGTTACTGCACCATCGGCGGCTACCGCCGCGGTGCGGGCAAGCTCTCCGCCGTGGGCATTGCGGTGAGCATCGTTGTGATGCTGCTCGCGGTCTATCTCGGCAACCGCGTGGATATCGCAATCTCGGCGGTGCAGGAACTCGATCTCACGTTCGGCCAGACGTTCGCGTGGATGCACGAGCTGGTGGACACCGATGCCTATATGGGCAACCTTGTGATGCTGTATCTCTTCTCGGCGCTCGGCGCCGTCCCGGCGGCGCTCAACGCGCACAAAGTCGCCAAGGAGCAGGGACGCGCCTACCGCATCGGCGAATAAGCCGTTATCCATAATAACAGAAAGCCTCCGGTTTTCGGATGATCCGAAAACCGGAGGCTTTTGCATCTGCGTTCAGGCACCCTGCCCGCCCGGCTGGCCGCCGCCGGAGAAACCGGCGGGCGGCGTGCCGTCGAAGCCAGACGGTGGGGTTCCGTCCGGGCGCTCGCCGCTGAAATCACCGTTTGGACGGCCTCCGCCCATACCGCCGGGCATCCCGCCGCCGAAACCGCCGAAGCCGCCTTCGGAGTAAGTGCAGCCTTCCAGCGTAACGCTCCGGCTCTCGCCGCCGCACTCGACGGTGTACGTGCCGCCGCTTTCCATGCCCGGCGCGCTGATAACAACGGAGGTGTACGATTTCTCCGGCGTGAAGGAGGCGAGAACTGTGCCGTCCGCGTCTTTGACAGTCACGGCGCTCCCGGCGCTCTGCGCACCGGAGAGCATGAGCAGCATCACGCCCTGCGCATCGGACGAGAGGCTCTGCGCCATGCCGGAGGAGCCCGCGGCGATGAGTATACCGCCGGTGATCGTGCCGGTGCCGGCGTAGTCGAGCGCGCCGTCGCCGTCGCTCGTCGGGCCGCTCACATAGACTTCGCCCCCGGTAATTGTGAGATCACCGTTGGAGTCGATGCCGTCGCCCGAGGCGTTCACGGTGAGCTTTCCGCCGGAGATGAGGATATACGTGCCCTCCTGCACTTCGTCCATGCCGCCGCCGAAGCCGCCCCAGCCGGAGGTACCGGAGCTTGCGTTCGAATCGGAGGCGTTCAGGCCGTCGTCGCTCGCTGCGATCGCAATATCGCCACCGGAAATCTCGATGGTCTTGGCCTCCAGCCCTTCAAAGGACTTCGTGATGTTGATCGTGCCGTGGGAGATTGTGAGCGCTTCGTCGCAGTGGATGCCGTGCTTGCCGCTCGCAATGGTGATGACCCCGCCGGTGATCTCCACGAGATCGTTTGCCGCCATGCCCTTCTTCGCCGCCGTGACGGTGATCGTGCCGCTTTTTATTTTCAGCTCATCCTTGGAGACAATGCCGTGGCCGGTCTCGGAGGAGACGGTGAGTGCACCGCTTCCCTTGATCGTGAGATCGTCCTTCGAGAAAATCGCGGCGTCCACGGTGTTGTCGTCGGTCTGAATGTATTCGCCCGTGGAGGCAAGTGCGTTTTCACTGCCGGAAACGAGCGAGAGAATGACCTTTTTCGCCTTGACCACGTAAAGGGCGGCGCTGTTTTCCCGGGTAACGGAAACGCCGTCAAGCGCAAGGACGACCTTCTCTTCCGGTGCGTTTACAACGATCTGTCCGTTTGTGAGCGAGCCGGTCAGGCGATAATTGCCTCCGGCGGTGATCGTGACCGTGTCGCCGGAAACGGTGACGCCCGGGCCGTCGGCGCGGGAAGCACCGTCTGAGAGCGTGATTGTGACGGTTGTTTCCACGTCCTCTTCGGCCGCCGTCTCGGCGGCAAGGAGATCTTCTTCGGTCGGCGCCGCGGCAGTTTCCGCGATGACAGCAGCGGAATTGCTACTGCCGGATGTACCGCTGTCGTTTGCCGCCGCGGCGCTGCCGCACCCGACGAGTGACAGGCAGAGCGCGAAGGCGAGGATCATAGAAAGAATCTTTTTCATAGCGTTTCTCCTTTCCTCACAGCTCGCAGCCTTCGGCGGCGTGCTGTGTGAGACTGATCTCCAGATTCCCGTTCCGGCAGCGGAGCGCGTCAATAAACGCCTTCTCCTCTCCGGCGCGGCGGAGCATGATATCATAGGTGAGCCGGTTGAGACTGCCGAGGCTTGTCGTTTTCACGCGCACAAGGCGGTGGGTCGCGGTGTAGGTTTCGAAAATGTCGTCAAACGCCCCGGCGTATTCGAGCGATTCCGGCACTGTGATGTGCAGCGTCCGGTGCCTGTCGCCGTTTTTCTCTTCGCCGAAGTGTGAGCGGGAGAGCAGCGCGTAGAGAAGGCAGACGAGGATCGTGAACACCGCCGCCACGGCGGCGCATCCCATACCGCAGGCGAGACCCGCTGCCATCGCGAGAAACACCGCGAGAATTTCCCGCGCTGTGCCGGGCGCGGAGCGGAAGCGCACAAGCGAGAACGTACCCGCCACCGCGACGCCTGCGCCGATGCTGCCGCTGACCATCAGTATCACAACGCACACGATGCCCGGCAGCAGTGCGAGCGTGACGGCAAAGCTCTTTGTGCAGTCGCCGCAGCGTGAGTAGACAAGCGCAATGATAAGTCCCAGCGCGATCGCCGCGGCGAAAAGCAGGAAAAACTGCCCGGCGGTAAGCGTGCCGGAGGAGAGAATGCTTGCAAAAATCGAAGTAGTCATGCCGTTTTACCTCCGAAAGTCTCTCGCGTATCGGCGAGAATGGTTTTGTAGGCTTCGCCGTATTTGGAAAATGTGCGCTGGTAAATGCCGAGTGCGTCGAGCTCCGCTACAAGCCAGAGCGGGAGCGCCGCCGTGGCCTTGATCTCCATGAGCGATTCGCCCTCCGGCAGGATGCGCCGTCCGGCAGCAGGCAGCGTGAGCAAAACGTCCTCGCGCCGGAAGCGGATGCTTCGATCGAACGTGATGCGAAGATCGCGGTCCTCGCGCGAGAACCACGCGCTGCGCTCGTAGGAGAGATGCACCGCCGGACGAAGGGGGGCGTAGATGCTGGTAAAATACTCGATCTCCCGCCCGATCTGTCCATGCTCGCCGAGCGGGGCGCGCCCGGCGATAAACTCTCCGGCGGCGTCCTCCGGCAGCGTGATGCGCCGCTTGTAGACAATGCCCTTGTATTTCTTTTTGAGTTCGAGAAACACCTCGCCGCCCGGCTCGGCCACGCCGTAGCTGCGCAGCCGCAGCTTTTCCTTGTATGCCGGCTTTTCGAGCGAGGCACGGATGAGCCGGTAGTCGGGCGTATCATAATATATATTGCAGATGGTGCTCTCGCCATGCTCGTCCGGGACCATTCGCGTGCCGAACGCGGCTTCAAGCGCGGCGCGCTGTGCGTCTGTAATGCGGTATTTGAGCTCCCGCCGTTCAAACGTAAATCCGCTCATGATATCGGCCTCCTTTGTTTTGATGAGGCTACTATACGGAGGTTCCCTGAAATCTGCCTGAAAAAGAAATCCGCCCCGAAGAAAAATCTTCGGGGCGGCTGAGCTTATGAAAGAGGTGAAAACCCTTCCGTCTTGGCGCGGAGCGCCGATCCACCTCCCCTGTTAGGGGAGGCAAGTGGATTCACGGAAAACTGACTTGGCTCCCTTTTTGAGGGAGCTGGCAGCGGCAAAGCCGCTGACTGAGGGAGTTTATTCCTCCGTTCCGGCTTCCGGTTCCTGCGGCATGACCGGGACCTGCACCGGCTGCGGCGTCGGTTCCGGTGTCGGTGCGGCCGTCGGTGCGGCCGTCGGTTCCATCGTGGGTACGGCGGTCGGCTCCGGCGTGGGCGCGGGCGTTGCGGTCGGCACGGGCGTTGGCTCCGGCGTCGTTTCGAGATCACCGAAAATGCCGGTGTCATATCCGCGGTTCGTCGGGTCGTTGAACTGGATCACGGGCAGCGGCTCGTTGATCTGCGCCATGATCCGCCGCCAGATCTGCGCGGCGGGGTTGCCGGCATAGTACATGGGGGCGGGGCTGTCGTAGCCGGTCCAGACGGCGGTTACATAGTACGGCGAGAAGCCGCAGAACCAGCGGTCGTAGTCATCGGAGGTCGTGCCGGTCTTGCCGGCGACGGGCATTTTCCCGTAGCCGAGATAGACCTCGTAGCCCGTGCCGTACCATGCGGCGGCTTCGAGCATTTCGGTCATGCACCGGGCGGTGTCTACGCTGAACACATGGCTCGTGCGCATCCCGTTTTCGAGAACGGTGTTGCCGTTCGCGTCGGTGATGAGCGAATACGATCTCGCGTAGGTCATCTCGCCGTCGTTCGGGAAGGAGGTATAGGCCTGCGCCATTTCGCGCACCGTTACGCCGTAGGTGAACTGGCCGAGAGCGAGCGGGGCGTAGTCGCGGTCGGCCTCGACGAGCTGGAAGCCCATGCGCTCGGTGAGGTATTCAAACGAAACGCTCGGCGTGAGCTTATCGATGATCTGCGCTGCAACGGTGTTCTTTGAGCGCACCAGCGCGTCCCAGATCGTGATGATGCCGTCGTAGGAGCTGCCGGAGTTGCGCGGGTACCAGTACGTGCCGCGCAGCTGGATATCGGGGCTGTCGTCCACGAGCGTGGATTCGGTGATGAGGCCGAGATCCATCGCCGGGCCGTAGGACGCGAGCGGCTTTGCCGAGGAGCCGGAGGGACGGTGCGCGTCGATGGCGTAGTTAAAGCCAAAGTTGCGGTCCTTTTCGCCGATCGCGCCGCCGATGGCCTTGATCTCGCCCGTGAACGGGTCAATAACCATGCAGGCGGACTGCAGCGGCTGGCTGCTGTAGTAATAGGGCTGCGGCATGCTGTCCGGGTCGGTATAAATGTCGTCCACGACCTGCTGCACGAAGGGATCGACGCAGGCGTAAATCTGATAACCGCCATGGTAGAGCAGCTGGCGCGCCGCGGCCTCGGAAAGGCCGAGCCGCGTCTGAAGATCGCTCAGCACATCGTTGATGACCATTTCCACATAATAGGAATAGATTTCCTGCTGGTAGACCTCGTTCTCGCCGCGGATGAAGTGCAGCTCGTCGTTATCGACCTCCGCGACGGCGGCGACGTATTCCTCGTGGGAGATGTAGTCCTGGTCGTACATCTCGTAGAGAATGGTCTTGGTGCGCTTCTTGTTGTTCTCCACGCTGGCAAAGGGACTGTAGCGCGAGGGGTTGTTCGTGATGCCGATGATGCTCGCGCATTGCGCCAGCGTGAGATCCTGCACGTCTTTGCCGAAGTAGGTCTGCGCCGCCATCTGCACGCCGCTTGCGCCCTCGCCGAAGTAGACGACGTTGAGATACCACTCCATGATCTCTTCCTTGGTGTATTCCTTTTCGAGATCGAGAGCGCGGAAAATCTCCACGAGCTTTCGCTGCACGGTAACGTCGTCCTCGGTGGTGACGTTTTTAATGAGCTGCTGCGTGATCGTCGAGCCGCCGAAGTCGTTTTTCATGCCGAGGAACATGTTGACAAACGCACCCGCCGTGCGGTACCAGTCCACGCCTTTGTGGTCGTAGAAGCGCTTGTCCTCGATAGCGACCGCCGCCTTTTCCAGATACGGCGGCAGCTCTTCGTATTCGACCCAGATGCGGTTTTCGTCCGTCGCCAGCACCGCGAGCTCTACGGTCTGGCCGTCGTTGTCGTAAGCCCAGATCGTGCTCGAGAGCGAAATGGCGTAGTCTTCGAGCGTGATGTTGAGATCGGTTGTGAGGTTATTCTTTACATAGTAGGCGAAAATGCACGCGAACAGCAGCCCGCCGAGCAGCAGCACGAGCAGCACGGAAAGAACGATGCGGACAATGAACCGCACCATATCTCCCACGGTGGAGACGGCGGCGTCGCCGACGGCAAGCGCGGTGCGCGCCCGCCGCGAGAGAATGGGAGAGCGCTTTTCGCGCGGCGCTTTTTTCGCCGCCTTCTTCGCGTCCGGCTTCTTTTCGGCGGCCGCGGCACTCCCGCCTTCTTCCGGCGCGCTCTTGCCGTCCGCCGCGGACGCATCGTTTTCCGGCGCGGCCTTTTCCTCCGGCGCGGGCAGCGGAACCGTGTCGTCCGATACGGTCGGCACCGGCATGGTATCGCCGGACAGCGGCGGTACCGGCGCGGTATCGTCGTTCGGTATATCGTTGTAGGGGCGTTTCTGATCCATAATTGCCTCCGGAATGGTCGAGCGTATGCGTATAATAATAAATCATTATACCATACTTTTGAGAAATATTGTATCCGAAATGGAAATTTTTTAAAGCCGGTATGATTCTATGACGGAAAAAACGGGTAATTCGTTCATTTCCGGGTATACTGCGCAGAGACGAAACCGGGAAAACGGGGGAAAAGAACATGAAAGCAGGTCATATCGGCGCGGTATCGCTCGCGCTGTGCGCCGCCGCGGGCGTATCGATGCTCACTCTTTCCGGCGGCAAGAAGGCGGAATACTGCTCGCTTGCCGAGTACCATGGGCGCGTGGCAATTTTCGCGCCGGACGAGCGGACGCTGCCGCGGCAGATCACGGCCATCGCGGTGCACACGCTGCCGAGCGCCGACCGTGAAGCGCTCTCCGGCGGCATCGCCGTATACAGCCGCGAGGAGCTGTACGCGCGGCTCGAAGATTTTGGGTCCTGAAGCATTCGAGCGGATATACTTGATTTTTACCGCATTCATGGTATAATCAAACTACCCGAAGGAAAAGCGGGATCCATACAAAAGAGGTGCTGACATGAACGAAGATTTCGGCGGCGATATCATTACCATCTCCGACGAGGACGGCAACGAGTTTGATCTCGAGCTGCTCGATACTATTGAATTTGAAGGCCAGACGTACTGCGTGTTCGTCCCGGCAGACATTGAAAACATGGACGTGAACGATCCCGATTACGGTCTCATCTTCCTGAAGAGCCGCGAGGAGAACGGCGAGGAGCTTTTCGACTCCGTGGACGACGATGACGAGCTGGATCGTGTGTACGAATATTACCAGCAGATCATGGAAGCGGAAGAAGAGAAGGAATAAGATTTTCTTTCTGCGGTGCTCGTAGCCACACTTCACCGGGTCATTTTAAACCCACATTAGATATAAGGGACGCCTATCTCCGGCCGTGAATTGCAGGCCTCCCGGCTTTTTGCCGGACGTTGGAAGCGCGGAAGCGATCGGGCGGCGACCCACCTGCCGAGTCGTGCAGGTTCTAATCTGACCCCTACGGCATTGCGGATGGGGCGCACCTTCGGGTGCGCCCTTTTTATATTGCGCCTGGGGGCGCAAACTCTGCGAGGCTTTTAGCGCACCTTTGGGCGCGCTTTCTTTGTTCTCCGACAATCTGCCGCAGCAAAGCGTGAAACGGCGGCGCGATTTCTCCCTTTTTGCCGTTGCGCGGCGGGGATCATTCGTCGTATCCTAATAGCATACCAAACGGGTAGGAAGGTGATCTGCGATGACATCTTTGCAGAAATGGGGAAAGTCCGTCCGCACGACGATCCCGGTCATGGCCGGGTATCTTGTTCTCGGCGCGGGTTTCGGCATACTGCTGCGCACGCGCGGCTACGGTCTCGGCTGGGCGCTCGCCATGAGCGCGTTCATCTATGCCGGGTCGATGCAGTATGTGGCCATCGACCTTCTGACCGGCGGCGCATCGCTCCTTACGACGGCGGTCACGACGCTTCTCGTAAACGCGCGCCACCTTTTTTACGGCATTTCCATGCTCGAGCGCTACCGCACCGCGGGGAA
The DNA here is from genome assembly GCA_934511165.1 of uncultured Oscillospiraceae bacterium. Taxonomy (GTDB): domain Bacteria; phylum Bacillota; class Clostridia; order Oscillospirales; family Oscillospiraceae; genus Apopatocola. The sequence goes on from CAKSWA010000002.1 coordinate 23,901, forward strand.
GTATGCGCCGTATCTCATTTTCTCGCTGACGGACGAGACATACTCGCTCGTCGCCGCGCGCGAGGAGCTCACCGGTGCGGAGTGCTTCCGCATCTCGCTGCTCGACCAGTTTTACTGGGTGCTCGGCACGGCACTCGGCTCGCTCGCGGGCGCGTATCTGGACTTTAACACGACCGGCATCGACTTTTCGCTCACGGCGCTCTTTCTCACGGTGTTCACCGAGCAATGGCTGGAGACGAAGGACCATGCCCCGGCGCTCATCGGCCTCGGCGTTTCGATCGCCTGCCGTCTCCTGTTCGGCGCGGACAATTTCCTGCTGCCGACGATGGGCGGCATGCTCTGCTGTCTTCTCGTGCTTGATGCACGCCGGACGAGGAAGGGAGGCGAGAGCGCATGAATACGCATGCCGTTTTGCTCATTGCGGTCTCTGCGCTCGTCACGGCGCTCATCCGCTTTGCGCCGTTTCTTGTCTTCCGCGGCGGGCGGGAGACGCCCGCGGTCATATTGCGGCTCGGCAAGCTTCTGCCGTGTGCGGTCATGAGCATGCTTGTGGTGTACTGCCTGCGGAATATGGATTTTGCGACTGCAAGCCACGCTCTGCCGGAGATCATCGCCGCAGCGGTCGTTGTAGGGCTTCATCTCTGGCGGCGCAATACGCTTTTGAGCATCGTTGCCGGGACACTCGTTTATATGCTGCTCGTGCAGCTCGTGTTCGTGTAATAGGATAAATCATAAGGCAAAGCCGGAAGTCCTCGGACTTCCGGCTTTGCCATAAAAAGCCGCGGGGCTGAAAAGTCGCTAAAATACAAATAAAGTCGCCGGCGCTCATTTACAGAACGCACGGAACGGACGGATAATAAGTGCAACGGTTTGGTTAGTTTAACCAATGGCAGAGGCGGAATGCGGGGAGTGCCGTATTGCAATCCCGTCAAAAACCGGTACAATATGGATAGGCGGCCGACAGATCCAACGCAAAAAAAAACGCGGGCGGGAAAATCCCGTTTCTTCGCCGGAAGCCATCCGTATGTACGCCAAAACGCGCTCAAAAAAAGTGAGGAGGATCAGCATGAAACACAAACTTGCAAAACTGCTTGCTCTGCTTCTGGCTGCCGCGCTTCTGACGGCGTGCATGGCCGGCTGCGGAGCTGCGCCCGAACAGCCCGCGAACGCGGACAAACAAACGGAAAACACACCGGCGGATGCTGCCCCGACGGACAGCGAGATCACCCTGACCTTCTGGCACACCTACGGCGACGCGGAAGAAGCCCAGTTTCTGAACGTGGTGCTGCCGCTCTGGGAAGCCGCGCATCCGAACATCAGGATCGAGGCGGTCCGTCAGGACGGCGGCCAGTTCCACGAGATGATCGTCACCTCATTCGGCACCGGCATGAGCCCCGACGTGGCGCGCGTTGACATCGCCAATATCGCGGCCTACGCGAAGCAGGGCGGTCTCGTTGCGCTGAGCGATTATGCGGACTTTGCGGAGATCTCCGGCAATTATCTGGACGCGCCGCTTTCCACCAACCTCTATCAGGGCAAGTACTACGGCCTGCCGCTGGACACCAACTGCAAGGCCGCGGTCGTCAACACGAACGTGCTCAAGGAGATCGGACTGGACGCGGTTCCCGAAACGATGGAAGCCTTCATTGAAGCGGCCAAGGATCGCGGTACCTACAGTCTGAACGTTTCCGGCGTCGGCGACTGGGATATGTACCCCTACTTCTGGCTGTTCGGCGGCACGCTGACCGACGACGGCTTCACAAAGGCGACCGGCTATCTCGACAGCGAGAAGAGCATTGCCGCCATGGAAAAGCTCATCGAGCTGCACGAGCAGAAGATTTTCACCATCCGCGACGTGGACGGCTCCGTGGACGCCTGGGACGGCATCAACAGCGAGTACGCCATGTTCTTTGAAGGCCCGTGGTACTTCGGTTCCTACGACGACTGCGAGGCGAAGGGCATCGTCGCCGCGACCATCCCGACCTACGAAGGCCGCAGCGCCTCCGTCGTCGGCGGTGAGGACATCGCCGTTTTCTCGACCAGCGAGCAGAAGGACGCGGCTTACGAATTCGCCAAATTTATGACGAGCGAGGAAGTGCAGCTTGCCATGCTCCAGTCCGGCCAGCTTCCCATTCTGAAGTCTCTGGTAGAGAATGAGGCTGTCACGAGCAACCCCGTGTGGTCGGTTTACATGAAGCAGATGGAATCCGCCAAGGCGAGAATTCCTTCCCCCAACAACTCCGCGATCCAGGAGATCTGGAGTGAAATGGTCACCAGTATCTTTGTGGAGGGCGCGGACGCGGCCCAGGCGATGCACGACGCCGCTGCCCGGATCGACGAGCAGCTCGCCTGAAAGCAAGAGCAGAATATCGGGAGCGCAGGGCCGGACGGTCCTGCGCTCTCTTGGAAAAGGAGGCAGCGCCGATGAAGCTGCTGCAGCGTGAAAGCTCCCCGCTAAGCGGAAAACCATCCTTCAGGAAAGGCCTTCGTGCCTATGCAGCGGCAGCGCCGTTCGTCCTTCCCGGACTTTTGCTGGTGCTGGCGTTTGTGGTCTACCCGATGTTTTTTACGATTCGGATCGCGCTGTCGGAGTATAAGATCGTGCAGGGCGAGATCATCTTCATCGGCTGGGAGAATTTCAAAAGCGTTTTGTCCAGCGGCTCCCGCTTCTGGTACGCTTACCGGAACAACTTCCTTTATGCCCTGGTTACGGTGCCGTTCATTTTGCTGCTCGGCATGCTGTTCGCCTACCTCATCAACAATCTCAGGCGCGGGCAGGGGATCTTCCGCGTCGGCTTTTATCTGCCGGTCATCACCTCATGGGTCATCGTCAGTCTGGTGTTCCAGTACATGTTCAATAACTCCGACCGGGGCCTTATCAACTACCTGCTGGTCGACGTGCTGCACGTTATGGACGATTATGTGCCGTGGCTGCTGCGCGAATGGTCGGGCAATGCGGCCATCTGGCTGATGGGCATCTGGAAAAACGTCGGTTGGTCGATGCTTGTCTATCTCGCGGCGCTGCAGGGGATCCCCAAGGAGCGTTACGAGGCTGCGGAGCTGGACGGCGCGGGCCTATGGCGGAAGTTCTGGCATATCACGGTGCCGAGCGTTCGCCCGACGACCTTTTATGTGATGGTCAACATGATCATCGGTTCCTTCAACGTGTTCATTCAGGTCATGATGCTGACCGGCGGCAACCCCAACGGGAAAACCTCGGTGTTGCAATACCTGCTGTATGACAGGGCATTCAATCAGTTTGAGTTCGGCGAGGCCTCCGCGATCGGCATGATCTCCGCCGTGACGATCGTTGCGCTGACGATCGTTCTCAATCGCGTTTTCAAGCTGGACAACGTGGAACAGGAGGGATAAAAATGAAGCTCCGCGGCAGGAAGGCAACGGAGATCCTCGGTCAGGTGATTTTATGGGTCATTCTGATCGCGGCGCTGCTGATCTTCTCCGTTCCGTTCCTCTTTATGATCACGAACTCCTTTGAGGAGTTCAGCTATGTGCTGCCCTATCCGCCGAAGCTCTTTCCTACGCGGCTGGATTTTTCGGCGTATCAGCACATTCTCGGCATGGACATTTTCCCGACGGCGCTGAAAAACAGCGTGATCAACACCGTCATCACCGTTGTGATCTCGGTGTTCGTTTCCACGCTCTCCGCCTACGGCTTTGCCCGCATCCGCTTCCCCGGACGCGACAAGCTCTTCGCGGTATACATGTTTACGCTGATGGTGCCGGGGTTTCTGAATATCATTCCGCAGTTTCTGGTGCTCCGACGGCTCGCGCTTCCGGGGTTTCCGAATGGCCTGATCGGAACGCGGGCGGGACTCATTTTGGTATACATTGCAACCAATGTCTGCGGACATACCTTCTTCCTGCGCAATTTCTTCCGAAGTCTGCCAAATTCGCTCGCGGAGTCGGTGCTGCTCGACGGCGGCGGCCACAAAGACATTTTCTTCCGTGTGATGCTGCCGCTCTCCGCTCCGGCTGTCGGAACCATGACGATCTTTGCGTTCCAGGGCTTCTGGGAGGAGTACTTTACGGCAAAGGTCCTTGTCGGCGCGAACGAAAAGATGATCACCTTCCCGCTGCTGCTGCAGCGGCTGAACGGACAATACGCGACGCGGTGGGAGTGGGTTTTCGCCGCGTCGATCCTGGCGCTGATCCCCGTGATCGTTCTGTTTGTGATTTTCCAACGGAAAACGGTCGTCGGCGGGCTGACGCAGGGGGCCGTGAAAGGATAAGCGAATGCAAAAGATCACCTGTCACTTTGACAAAGCGCAGTATCTCCCCGGCGAGCCGGTCCGTCTGGCATTGCCGGATAATTCGGCCATTCTGTCGGTGTCTTTCTTCCGCATGGAGCGTGAGACCTCTCTCCATACCGTCCGGCAGGGCGATGCTCTGGTCCTGACGGATGTGCCGCCCGGCGGCTACGGCGTGCGCGTCAGCACTTTGGACGGCGTCTGGGAGGGCGCGTTCGATGTCGTTTCCGACCGCCGCGCGGAGATACGCTACGGTTTTCTCTCGGACTTCTCTCCGCTCGACACGGATACGGCGGACATAGCGTGGATGCGCGATCTGCACCTCAACGCCGTGCAGTTTTACGACTGGATGTACCGGCACGATAAGCTGCTGCCGCCGGGCGAGCGATACGATGATCCGATGGGGCGAGCAACGGATCTTTGCGTCATCGCAAAGAAAATCGAAGCCTGCAAAGCCTGCGGCATCCGGCCTATGGCCTACGGCGCGGTATACGCCGCGACGAAGGACACCTTCAAGGCGCATCCGGAGTGGGGTATGTACACGATGGACGCGCAGCCGATGACGTTTGCCGGGTGGCTCTACTATATGAATGTTGCGCCTTCCTGCGGCTGGGCGGAGCATATCGTTGAGGAATTCCGCAGCGCCGTGCGCTTCGGTTTTTCCGGTATCCACATGGATACCTATGGCTTTCCCAAGCGCGTCTGGGATGCGCAGCACCGGCCCGTGGAGCTGGCGGACGAATTTCCGCGCCTGATCAACGCGGCGGCGCAGGCTGTCCGCGAGGAAGCGCCCGACGGCGGCGTGATCTTCAACGCTGTCAACAACTGGCCGACGGAAACGGTCGCCGGGACGGAGCAGGACGCGGTGTATATCGAGGTCTGGCCGCCGCACGACACCTATTTCGACCTCTATCGCCTGATCCGCGAGGCGCGGCTTCTCTCACACCGGAACGTCATCCTCGCCGCGTATCTGAAGGCGTTCCAGACCGGGGACATGCCCGCCGCGGAGCGCTCGTTCCGCCTCGCGTGGGCGGTGATCTCCGCCTCCGGCGGAATGCAGCTCGTTTTGGGCGAGGATCGGAGCCTTCTGCGCGACAGCTACTACGTCAACTATGCCCGCCTGCGGGATAGCTTTCTTCCAACGGTGCAGCGCTGCTGTGATTTTCTTGTGCGATACAAGGATCTGCTATATAATGATCCCGGTATGGATATCGGCAAAACGGCCTCCGGCGGCATTAACGAGGATGTCCGGTTTTTCTCCGGCAAGTGTGCCTTCTCCACGGACGCCCAGGCGGATACGGTATGGACGATCCTGCGCGAATCGCGCGAGAGGCTGACGCTTCATCTCGTCAATTTGACCGGCAACAGCGCCCGGTGGAACGAGGGAAAGCACGAACCGGTGCCGGCTGCGGACATTTCCGCCGCCATCCGGCTCGACCGGCCGGTGCGCGGCATATACTGCGCCTCGCCGGATGACGAAATGCTGGAGGCGCAGAGTCTGCCCTATACAGCAGAACAGACGGAGACCGGTTGCATCTATACCGTAAAGCTGCCCGACGTGCGTTACTGGACGGCGGTGTGGGTGCAACTGGAGGATTGACGATGCTTCTGTCTTACAACGCAGATCGGCTTCCGCGCGTGCGGATGCTGGGACGGATCAACTATACCGAGCCGTGGATCCACTTTTCACGGACGATCAACGAGTATGTCCTGTATGTCATCCGCGACGGGAACATGTATCTGCGGGAGGACGGAGTTCTCTATCATCTCAAGGCGGGCGATTTTTTTCTGCTGGAGCCGGGACTGTGTCACGAGGGCTACCAGCGCGCGACCTGCAACTATTATTATGCGCATTTCACCCACCCGGAAATGGCGCGCATCGAAGATGAGAGCGCGGCCATGGCGCAGCTCGCGGAAAAACGCCGGCTGAGTCTTGTGAGCTACAATCTGGACGACGCGGACCCCACCGATCCCATTACGTATCTCCCCAAGCAGTTCCACCTGCCGCGAAGCGAGTCCAACGCGGCGCTCCGCGCTGCGCTGGACTGCTACAACGCCCGCGAGGAGCACTATAAGCGCCGCGCTGCAGCGCTGCTGCATTCGTTCTTTCTGGATGTGGCACACGAGCATCTGCTCGCCTGCGGCTCCGCGCAGGGGAAAAAAATGAAAAAATCGGAGATCGTAGCCGAGCGTCTGCTCCATTATCTCAACGAGAACTACGCGCGTCCGCTCTCGAGCCGCGAGATCGAGGACGTTTTTGAGATGAATTTCGACTATATGAACCGCGTCTTTTCCCGGCTGACCGACGCGCCGATCTTCACGTATCTTAACATGCTGCGCATTTATAACGCAAAGCAGCTGATCGCAACGACGGATCTGCCGTTTCAGGAGATCGCATATCTCGTCGGCATCGACGACCGGTACTATTTCTCCAAGCTGTTCCGCAAAATTACGGGCATGAGCCCATCGGAGTATTACAAGGAAGTGAGGAAGCGCACCGATGCAGGAAGACTATAGGTCCGCGGGCTTTGTGCGCCTGTGCTTTGAAAAGCTGCTGCCGCTCGTTGTGCTGAATCTTCTGTTTTTGCTGACGTGCCTGCCGGTTTTGACGGCAGGTGCCGGATGGACGGCGCTGTGCAGCGCCTGTCAGGGGCTGCTGCTGGACGAAAAGCAGCCGTACCGCCGCTTTTGGAGAGCTTTCCGCGCCAACTTCCTCCCGTCGCTCCCGCTCGGCGTGATCTTCTTTGCCGGTCCTGCGGCGGTCCTTTACGGCTGCTGGTTTTACTTCCGGCTTTCGGAGGGAACGGGGATCGCGGCGGCGATATCCTGCTTTTGTCTGGTTTGCAGCTATCTTTTGTGGTGCGCCGGCGCTTTTGCCTTTTCGATGCTGGCGCGGGTGGAACTGAAACTTTCGGCGCTGCTGAAAAATGCGTTCACCCTGACCTTTCGCTTTCCCCGGCTGGCGCTTGGCTGGCTGCTGCTTTCGTTCGCGCTGACGGCGGCGGTCATTCTGCTGCTGCCGTACAGCTTTCCCTGGCTGGCGCTGCTGGGCGCGGCGCTGCCCTGTTTTGCGGCATCGCGCGGCGTGCTCCCGGTCATTGACGATCTTGTTGTGAAGGAGTGAACGGCTCCATGAAAAATAACTGGTGGAAAGAACGTGTATTCTATCAGATCTATCCCCGCAGTTTTCAGGATTCCAACGGCGACGGCATCGGGGATATCCCCGGTCTGATCTCCCGGCTGGATTATCTGCAATGGCTGGGCATCGGCGCGGTGTGGCTCTGCCCGGTTTACGATTCGCCCAACGACGACATGGGCTACGACATCCGCGACTATCGGAAGATCATGTCCGAATTCGGCACGATGGAGGACTTTGACCGGCTGCTCAAAGAAATGCACCGGCGGGACATCAAGCTGGTGATGGATCTGGTCGTCAACCATTCCTCGGACGAAAACGCATGGTTCGTCGAATCGAGAAAATCGAAGGACAACCCTTACCGCGACTATTACATCTGGCGCAACGGGCGCGGCGGAAAAGAGCCGAACAACTGGAGTTCCTTCTTCACGCCGTCGGCATGGAGCTACGACGCGGCAACGGATCAATGGTATCTGCACCTTTTCGGAGAGAAGCAGCCCGATCTCAACTGGGAGAATCCAAAGCTCCGCGAAGAGGTCTATTCCATGATCAACTGGTGGTTTGACAAGGGCGTAGACGGTTTCCGTATGGACGTTATCAGCCTGATCGCCAAAGCGCCCGGCCTGCCCGACGCGCGCGGAGAGGGCTACGTTTTTCCCGGTGAGTACACGGCCTTTCAGCCCGAACTGCACACGTATCTGCGCGAAATGCGCGCTCGCTGCTTTGCCGGACGAAACTGCATGTGCGTAGGCGAGACGACCTGCGTTACGCTTGAGAACGCCAACAGCGTCGTCGGGGACGGAAACGAGCTCGATCTTCTCTTTCAGTTTGACATTATGGATATCGACGGTGAGAACGGCAAATGGAACGTGATCCCGTTTTCCCTGAAAAAATTCAAGGCGCTGACCGCCGCGTGGCAGAAAACGCTCGACTGGAACACCCTCTTCTGGGGCAACCATGACCAGCCGCGCATCGTGTCGCGCTGGGGCTGCACCGCGTCGGAACCTCTCCGGCAGCGGAGCGCCAAGATGCTTGCCGCCGCCATGTATCTGCAGCGCGGAACGCCCTTCATCTATCAGGGCGAGGAGATCGGCATGACAAATTACCCCTTTGCTGACGCATCGCAGCTGCGCGATATCGAGAGTCTGAACCTTCTGAAGGAAGCAAAAACGGACGAACAGGCGGCATGGGCGTGGAACGGTATCCGGCACAAGGGCCGCGACAACGCCAGAACACCGATGCAATGGGACGCTACGGAAAACGCGGGCTTTACCGCCGGAACGCCCTGGATCGCCGTGAATCCCAACGCCGCAGAGATCAATGTGCAGCGTGCACGAGAGGACGAAACCTCCATTCTGCATTTTTACCGCCGTCTCATCGCCCTGCGCGCGGGAAGCGACGTGCTCAAATGGGGCAGCTTTCAGCTGCTTGTCCCCGACGATCCGCAGCTTTTTGCCTACCGCCGGAGTCTTGCGGGGGGATCGATCGCCGTGTGGTGCAATTTCAGCCCTGCGTCCTGCCGGCTCTCTCGCCCTCTGGAAGGAACGATCCTGCTCGCCGACGGCCTGACCGGTACCGAACTTGCGCCCTTCGGCTTCGCGGTCGTTTCCGAAGACACGCAGAAAATGAACAGAAACAGAAAATCCGGAAGTCCGCGGACTTCCGGATTTTTCGTATACACGAGGGGTTATTTCTTCCGTCTGGTCTCTTCCATAAACTTCTTCCAGCCGTCCTTTTCCCTGTTGACGACTTTCAAAAGCGCCTTGATCTGATCGTCGGAAAAGACGTTCGCCATGCGCGCGGCGTTGCGCCACGGCATATCGAGCACGTACATGAGATTCCCGGCGTTTTCCTTGCTGCCCACAAGATTCATCACGCGGCGCGCGGCTTCCAGCGCGTTGTACAGCCCCTTGCCAAGACCGCCGGGGAGATATTTCCCGCGGGAGATGGCGTCGTTGAAGTCCACCGCGCCGCGCTCTTCCCAGCGCGCGGGCGGGATATCATGACCAAGGAGCGCGGCAAAGCTCTCGTCGGATACATGCTGCACGTCCGCACGGCGGTAGACATCAAATTTTGGTGTTGCGTACTCATCCGCGGGCGCTTCGCCGGAAACATGCACCGTATGCACGAGCCGCAGATCGCGGCAGGAAGCGCCGACACAGAGTTCATACTCGCCCTCTTCCACGACCCAGCGGTTTTTGGCGCAGCTCCAGACGGCGAAGCTCCGCTCGGTAAGCGGGATAAAGACGGTCTTTTCCTCGCCGGGCAGCAGTTCCAAGCGTGCAAAGCCCGCGAGCGAGAGCGCCGGGCGCAGCATGCCGAGGGTCTTGCTGCGGATATAGAGCTGCGCGACCTCCGCTCCGGCGCGGCTGCCGGTATTTTGCACCGTGAAGCTCACGCCGCCGGGCGAAAACTCGCCGGGGGCGTAGGAAAACTCCGTATAGCTCAGCCCGTATCCAAACGGATATTTGACGCGCTTGCGCGCGCTTTCATAATACCGGTAGCCAACGAACAGCCCTTCGCGGTATTCGCACGTTGCCTCGCGCCCCGGATACCACGGCGCGCAGGGCGTGTCTTCGAGCCGGAGAGGCATCGTCTCGGCCAGCTTGCCGCAGGGGTTCGCCTCGCCCGTGAGCAGCGCGGCGCACGCCGTGCCGACGGCCTGCCCGCCGAGATAGAGATGCAGCACCGCGCGGGCGAATACGTCCCATGTCATCTCCACGGGGCTGCCGCATTGCAGCACGATGCCGACGTTCGGGTTGACCTCCGCGATCTCGCGCAGAAGATCGAGCTGGTTTTCGCGCAGACGCATATGTTCGCGGTCGTACCCTTCGGTCTCGCTGCCCTCGTCCAGACCGAGGAAGAGCAGTACCTTCTCGCTCTGCGCGGCGAGCGCTTTTGCCCGGCGCAGCAGCCAGGGTGCGGCGGCTCCGCTGCGGAGAAAGCCCTTTTCGTAGCCGGTCACTTCCACGCCGGCATCGCGCAGCGCGTCGAGCGGCGCGTCCACCTGCGTGGGGTTGACGTGCGAGCTGCCCGCGCCCTGATAGCGCGGCACGGCGGCAAAATCGCCGATGACGGCGACGCGCTCGCCTTGCCGCAGCGGGAGAAATTCCTTTTCATTTTTCAGCAGCACGGCCGATTCCGCCGCGGCCTTCGCGGCGAGCGCATGGTGCGCCGTGCCGTCGAAAATGCCGCCGCGGGCGAGCGTTTTCTGCGCGGTGAAAATAAAGTCCAGCACGTGATCGACCTGCTCGTCGAGAAGCTTTTCGTCGAGCGTCCCGTTCCGCACGGCCTCGACGATGTGCCGGTCGGTCTCGCCGTTGGAGGCCGGCATTTCCAGCGACGAGCCCGCGCGTACGGCCGCGACGCGGTCATTATTTCCGCCCCAGTCGGAAACGACGAGCCCGTCAAAACCCCATTCGCCGCGGAGGATATCGCGCAGCAGGTGCTCGTTTTCGTTGCAGTAAGTACCGTTCAGCCGGTTATACGCCGTCATAAGAGAGCGCACGCCGCCCTCTTTGATCGCGGTTTCAAACGCCGGAAGATAGATCTCGCGCAGCGTCCGCTCGTCCATCACGGAATCGGTCGCCATGCGGCGCAGCTCCTGCGAGTTTGCAGCGAAATGCTTCACGCACGCGCTAACGCCGGTGCTCTGTATGCCGCGGATCATCGCCGCGGCGAGCTTGCCGGAGAGGAGCGGATCCTCGGAGAAATACTCAAAGTTCCGCCCGCAGAGCGGGCTGCGCTTGATGTTCACGCCGGGCCCCAGCACCATGCCGATGCCCTGCGCCACGGCCTCCTCGCCGAGCGCGCGGCCGATATCGGAAAGAAGGGCTTCGTCCCAGCTGTTCGCAAGCGCGCTCGCTGTCGGAAAGCACGTTGCCGGAACGGAGCGCCCGAGCCCCAGCGCGTCGGAATCGCTCTCCTGCTTGCGCAGGCCGTGCGGCCCGTCCGTCATCATCTCGGACGGAATGCCGAGCCGCTCCACGGCTTTCGTGTGCCAGAAATCCAGTCCGGACGTAAGTCCCGCCTTTTCCTCCAGCGTCAGCCTGGCGATGAGATCGGCGTATTTCATGTGTGCGCCCTCCCCGAGTACATACTTTCTTTGTAATAACTGCATCATAGCAAAAAAAACGCCCGGCGGCAAGATGTACCGTCGGGCGGTTCCGTGCAGTAAAATGAAACGCTTAATTTTCGATGATGCGCTCCACACGCGGCGAGAGCGCGCTCGTGAGAGCACAGCCTTCGTTCGCGCCGCAGAAGTTTGCAACGTCCTGCGAGAGAAGGGCGTTTCCCTCGCGGTCAAAGCCGAAGAGCGTGACCTCTTCGCCGGTCTGCACGTCCATGCCGGCCACATCCACCATGCATTGATCCATGCAGCACGCAAGCAGAGGGCGGCGCTCGCCGCGCACGAGAATATCGCCGTGCATTTCCACGAGTGGGAGATAGAGCCCGTCGCCGTAGCCGACGCCGACGATGGCGACATCCGCGTCGTGATCGAGCGTATACACCCCGCCGTAGCCGAGCTTTTCTCCCGCGCGGCGATGGTGGACGGCCATAATGCAGCTGCGCCACGAGGCGCATTCGCGCACATTCCCGCGCGGCTGCGTCGGGTGATCCATGATGAGCCGCCGCCCGAGGCGCACGGCGTCAAAGTGGTATTCGGGGTAATACTCGCTCCCGGCGCTGTCGCAGATGTGGCGCATCGGCACAGCAAAGCCCGCGCGCTCCACCTGTTCCACGCTGCGCAGCAGAAGCTCCGCCTGCGCGCGGCAGAGCTCCGGCTTTGCCGTGTCGGCAAAGTGGGAGTAGACGCCCGTGAGCTTTATGCGCTCCCCGGCGGCGGAGAGCTCCTTCAAAAGCGCCGAGAGCTCATCCCCCGGCGTCACGCCAACGCGGTGGAGGCCGGTATCAATTTTAATTTGTATCTTCACATCCGTCTGCGCCGCTTCCGCTGCCGCAGCGAGCACAGGCAGCAGGCCGAGCCGTCCGGCGGTGAGCGTGAGATGCGCGTTCACGGCGTCCGGGATCGCGCGGGGCAGGGGATTGCCGAGAATGAGCGCGTCTTTCCCGATGCCGAGCGCGCGCAGCGCCAGTCCCTCGGACACGTGCGCGAGCGCGAACGTGCGGATGCCCGGCAGCGCCGCGAGCGCCGGGGCGGTGAGCGAAAGACCCAGCCCATAGGCGTCGCACTTGAGCACCGGGATGATCTCCGCGCCGGGCGAGAGCGTTTTTTCAATCGCCGCAACATTGGCGCACAGCGCGTCCGTATGCACCGCCAGATAGGAATTATTCAGACTATTCATATAATAATCCATAAAAATCTCTCCGAAATATTCACATATTCACCGCGTTTATGCATATTGAAACTGCCGGACAAGGCGGGAAAGCCGCGGAAACGATGCATATTATATTGCATAAAAGCCGTTTATGCAAGAGAAACCTCCGGCTTTTAGCAATATCACCAAAAACGGCGGAAGAAAAACGGAAGAAATCGAATTTAAAACCATTGACATTGTATAAATATGCGATTATACTATGCCCAACCTGAAACAAATTCATCCCCATTGAATGGAAAGGAAAGAAAAGAAATGAAAAAGGTAACCGCAATCGTTCTGGCTCTGCTTATGGTGCTGAGCCTCGCTGCCTGCGGCAGCGCTTCGTCCGAAAGCAAAACTCTCGTCATGGCAACCTCCGCCGACTATCCCCCGTATGAGTTCATCGTTCTCAATGACAAGAACGAGCAGCAGTACGTCGGTATCGACATCTCCGTCTCCGAGGCGATTGCCGCGGACATGGGCAAAGAGCTCCAGGTTGTGAACATGGACTTTGACAGCCTCATGGCCGGCCTGCAGAAGGGCGACGCCGACATGGTCCTCGCCGCCATCGAGGTCACCGAGGAGCGTCTTGAAGCTGCCGATTTCTCCGATCCCTACTACACCGACCTGCCTCCGATGATCCTTGTCAAGGCGGACAAGGCCGGCGAGTACACCAGCATTGAGTCCTTCTCTGGCAAGAGCGTCGGCGCCCAGACCGGCACGACCAAGGCCGACATCGTCACCAACGACATGCCCGGCGCGAATCTCGTGGCTCTCACGAGCGTGAACGACCTCGTCAACCAGCTCGTGTACGACAAGGTAGACGCCATTGTTGTTGACGGCGCCGTTGCGCAGCAGTATGCCAAGTCCAACAGCGATCTCGTCGTGGCGGACGTGAGCCTCGGCGAAGCCTACCCCTACTGTGTTGCCGTGCAGAAGGGCGACCCGAAGGGCCTGCTGCCCTCCATCAACGAGACGATCGCCAAGCTCGTTGCCGATGGCACCATCGAGCAGTACATTGCCGATGCCGAAGCTCTCAGCGATCAGGCGATCGAGTGATAGTGATCGATTAAACAAAACCGTACATCCTTCTCTTTGAAGCGTGTGCGCCCTGCCTGGACTACAGGCAGGGCGCATACGTGCCGTTTCGCTCTCCCGCATTTCCCGCGTCCAAATATAGAAAGGGTCAGGAAAAACTATGTGGTGGTCTAATCTGTTTGCCGGCATGTCCCCGGCAAACTTCTTCAACTTCTCCTTCCTGCCGAAGTATCTTTCGTTCTTCGTGCAGGGGCTGGAGTATACGCTGCTCCTCTCGATCATATCGGTAGGTCTTGCGGTCATCCCGGCGCTCGCGCTCGCGCTCATGCGCCTGAGCCGCAACAAGGTTGTACGAAACATCTCCGGCGCTTACATTGCGGTGTTTCGCTCCACGCCGATGATGGTGCAGCTCTACATCATTTTCTACGGCCTTTTCAGCGTGATCAAGATCCCGTCGGTCATTATTCTGGGCTTCATCGATCTCTCCCGCTTTATCCCCGGCGTTGTGGCGCTCGCGCTCAACTCCTCGGCGTACGTTGCGGAGATCATCCGCGCGGGCATTCTCGCCGTGGACGGCGGCCAGAACGAGGCGGCGCGCTCGCTCGGTCTCAGCTCGTGGCAGAGCATGAAGCTCGTTGTGCTGCCGCAGGCGATCAAGAACATCCTTCCCGCGCTCGCCAACGAGCTTGTAACGATGGTGAAGGAATCGTCCATCTGCTCGGTGCTCGGCATGACGGAGCTCATCTGGGGCGCCAAGACCGTCGCGACGACGACGTACAAGACGCTCTCGCCGTATGTTCTCGCAGCGCTCGTGTACTTCGTTATCAACTACCCGGCCAGCAAGGCCATCGAAGCGATTGAAAGGAGAATGCGCCGTGGCGACAGGATCTGAACTCATCCGCGTGGAGAGCGTGACCAAAAAATTCAAGGGCGGCGTCGTGGCGCTCAACGAGTGCTCGCTCACCATTTCGCGCGGCGAGGTTGTGGCGATTATCGGCCCCTCCGGCAGCGGCAAATCCACGCTGCTCCGCTGCTTGAACCTGCTGGAAACGCCGACCTCCGGCCATATCTACTTTGACGGCACGGACATCACCGACAAAAAGGTGGACATCAACCTCCACCGCCGCAAAATGGGCATGGTGTTCCAGCACTTCAATCTCTTCCCACACAAGACCGTGATGCAGAACATCACGCTTGCGCCCGTCACGCTCAAGCTCAAAACCGAGGATGAGGCGAAAAAGCGCGGCATGCAACTTCTGGAACGCATCGGTCTGGCAGATAAGGCGAACGAATACCCGAACATGCTCTCCGGCGGACAGAAGCAGCGCATTGCCATCGTCCGCGCGCTGTGCATGGAGCCGGACGTGATGCTCTTCGACGAGCCGACGAGCGCGCTCGACCCCGAAATGGTCGGCGAGGTGCTCGATCTCATGCGCCAGCTCGCTTCCGACGGCATGACCATGGCAGTCGTGACGCACGAGATGGGCTTTGCGCGCGAGGTGGCGAGCCGCGTCATCTTCATGGACGGCGGCGCGATTCTCGAAGAGAACACGCCCTCCGAGCTTTTCGACCATCCGCAGAACCCCCGCACGCAGACGTTTCTTTCCAAGGTTCTCTGATATTTCCGCCGCGGCGTCCCAAACCGGACACCGCGGCGATTTTTCTATGCCTCCCTCTGACGAGGGCAGACTCTCCCCGGCGGGGAGAGATGTCGCCGTAGGCGACAGAGAGGGGGGCGGGGGTGGCAAAACCGCAGGTTTTGCCGGAGGGAGAGAATTTATTCCCTAAAAGATATATTTCGTTGTTGTTGCGATTTCAGAAAAATGGCGTATTATATTCTTTATAAAGGCAACGAGGTGGAACCGATGAAGTATGCTTATACGAACGGCGTGCTGCTCGACGGCAGCGCGGATATGCAGCCGCAGCACGGCATGGTGCTGCGCACGGACGGGGAGAAAATCCTCGATATTGTCCCGGAGGGCACCGACCTTACCGGCTTTGAGATCGTCGATCTCAAGGGCGGATATCTCATGCCCGGCCTCATCAATCTGCACGTCCATCTGCCCGCGAGCGGCAGCCCGAAAAAGCAGGGCAACCCCCGCAAGCTTGTAAAGTTCATGACTTCCATGGCGCTCACGCGGCGCATCGCGCTCGCCATGTGCGAGGGCTATGCGAAAACGCAGCTTATGAGCGGCGTTACGACGATCCGCACCGTCGGCGGCATTGCCGATATCGATACGCGTCTGCGCGGCCGCATCGCCGCGGGCAAGTGCGACGGCCCGCGCATTCTCGCTGCGGACATGGCCGTTTCCGTCCCCGGCGGGCACATGGCGGGCTCGCTCGCCTATGAGGCGACGAGCGCCGCGGAAGCCGCAGAGGACGTGCGCAAGATCGCGCAGGCAAAGCCCGATCTCATCAAGCTCATGATCACCGGCGGCGTGCTGGATGCGAAGAAAAAGGGCGAGCCGGGCGAGCTCAAAATGCCGCCGGAATACGTCCGCGCGGCGTGCGGCGAGGCACATAAGCTCGGCCTGAGCGTTGCGGCGCATGTCGAAAGCCCCGAGGGCGTGCGCGTGGCGCTCGAAAACGGCGTGGACACGATTGAGCACGGCGCGAAGCCGGACGAGGAGATTCTGCGTCTCTTCCGTGAGCGCGGCGCGGCGCAGGTCGCGACGCTCTCCGCCGCGGTGCCGTATGCGCGCTTTGACCGCAGCGTCAGCAAGGCGACCGAAATGGAGCAGTATAACGGCGAAGTTGTGCTCGAGGGCATCATCGAGTGTGCCAAGGAATGTCTGGCTGCCGGTATCCCCGTCGGCCTCGGCACCGACACGGGCTGCCCGTATATCACGCATTACGACATGTGGCGCGAGGTGCGCTATTTCCACACGTTCTGCGGCGTATCGAACGCCTTTGCGCTGCACACCGCAACGCTCGGCAATGCGAAGATCGCGGGGATCGACGGCGTTACCGGCTCGCTCACGCCCGGCAAGAGCGCCGATCTCATCGTCACGGCGCAAAACCCGCTCGACAATCTGGAGGCGCTGCGCCATGTGTCCATGGTGACGATGCGCGGCAAGCTTTTCCGCGAACCCGCGGTGAAAAAAATGCCCGACTGCGAGCGGGAACTCGATAAGATTCCCTGCTAAGAAATGCCTCCCTCTGACGAGGGAGGTGGATTTTGCCGAAGGCAAAAGACGGAGGGAGAGAACCCTTCAAATGCAGAAAACGCAAATCTGTCTCTCCCTCAGTCAGCCTGGCGGCTGCCAGCTCCCTCGTCAGAGGGAGCCTTTTTTTGTATAAAAGGCTTGACAAACTGTATTAACTGTGTTAACTTCCATAATACAGTCGATACACGGAAGGAGGTGGCGGCATGGTCACGATCAATTACCGGGACGGACGCCCGATCTATGAGCAGGTCAAGGACGATCTGCGGCGGCTTGTCGTCACCGGTGCGATGCAGCCGGGGGAGAAGCTTCCCTCGGTGCGTGAGCTTGCGGTATCGCTCGCCATCAACCCGAACACGATCCAGCGCGCCTACCGCGAACTGGAAAGCGAAGGGTACATTGTCTCCGTCCCCGGCAAGGGCAGCTTCTGTGCCCAGTTCTCCCCGCAGAGCGACCCGCGGCGCGAGGAACTTCTCGTGCGGCTGGAAGAAACGGTGCGGGAGCTTCGCTGGCTCGGCGTGAGCAAGGAAGAGATCATAGAGAAGATCGGAGGCGGTGGCCATGGCGAGCATTGAACTGAAAAACGTTACAAAGATTTATGAAGGCTTCAAAGCGCTCGACGCGCTGAATCTCACGGTGCCGTCCGGCTCGGTCTACGGTCTCATCGGCCCGAACGGCGCGGGCAAGACGACCGCCATCCGTCACATGATGGGCGTTCTCCGGCAGGACGCGGGCTCGGTGCTGCTCGACGGGGAACCGGTGTTTGAAAACCCCTCGGTCAAGGCGCGGATGCTCTGCATCCCGGACGAGCCGTATTTCACCTCCACGAGCACGACGCGCGATCTTATGAAATTTACGCGCGCGCTCTATCCCCGCTTCGACACCGAACGCTACGAAAAGCTGCGCGAGATATTCGCGCTTGACGATACGCGCCCCATCCGCCGCCTTTCACGCGGCATGCAGAAACAGTCGGCCTTCTGGATCGCGCTTGCGGCGCGGCCCGAGGTACTCGTGCTCGATGAGCCGGTGGACGGCCTCGACCCCGTGATGCGGCGGCAGGTGTGGTCTCTTGTCATGGAGGACGTGGCGGAGGAGGGCATGACGGTGCTCGTATCGTCGCACAACCTCCGCGAGCTGGAGGACGTGTGCGACCACGTCGGCATCATGCAGCGCGGCCGCTGCCTTCTCGAGAAGAGCGTTTCCGAATTGCAGGAGACGACGACCAAGGTGCTGCTCGCCCTGCCGGACGGCGCGGCGCTGCCGGAGGAGGGACTGGACATTCTCCACCGCTCCTCGACCGGCAAGCTGCAGACGCTCATACTGCGCGGCAGGGAAGAGGACAATCTCGCGTGGCTCGAAAAGCTGCACCCGCTGTTCATGGATTCCGTGCCGCTGACGCTGGAGGAAATTTTCATTTACGAGCTGGGAGGTGTGGACGATGCCGTCCGAAAGAACGTTCTTTAATAAGGCCGTATACAAACGGGCGCTCTCCCGCTTCTGGCTCATCGGCGCGGCCTATGCCGCGGTGCTCTGCTTTCTTACGCTCATGTGCGGACGGTATTTCAATTCCGAGTTTACGGAAATGAGCGAGTATGTGAGCTACAGCATCCTCAGCAACCTGACGCGCCGGGAAATCGTTGCCGCGGCGGTCGCGGCGGTGGTGATGGCCATCGCCGTCCACGGCTGGATGTTCCGCAAGACCTCCGCGGCGTACATTGCGGCGCTGCCCGTGACGCGCGAGGCGCTTCTCATTTCGAGCATGCTCGCGGCGCTGACGCTCCTTATTCTGCCGTGCATCATCGCGATGCTTGTGAGCCTGCTGCTCTACGGCGGGGGCCCGCTGTGGACCCTGTATCTTCTGTGCTCGGCCGCCGCGGTGGTGCTGATGAACATTGCGTTCTTCGGTCTTGCGTCGTTCTGCACGGTATTCACCGGAAACGCCGCGGTGCTTCCGGCGCTCTATGTTATCGCGCTCTACGGCTTCGTGGGGATCGAGGTCGTGACCCGGTACATAGCGGAGTTTCTGCTCTTTGGCGTGAGAGGCACCGGCTGGGAGCTTGCGGTCCTCTCGCCGGTCTATTATTTTTCCAACAACTATGTGGGAAGCTATTCGCATGCGATCCCTCTCACAGCCATCTATGCCGCGGCGGGCGTGATCCTCACGGGTCTTGCGGTGATCTTCTTCCGCCACCGGCGGATGGAGGCTGCGGGTGAGACCGTCGCCGTTCCGGCGCTGCGCCCGCTCTTCCGGTGGGGGCTTGCCGCCGTGGGCGCGCTCGGCATGGCGCTGCTGATCCTCAAAACCGTATTCGATGTCGGCGCCTACGGCGCCGGAAACAGAGGCACTCCGGCGAGAGTAGCAATTTTGCTCCTTGCCATGCTATTTGGCGCGGCGGTCGGCTGGTTCGGCGCAGACGCACTCATGCGAAAGACCCTGCGCGTGTTTGACCGGCATTGGAAAGGTCTCGGCGTTTTCTGCGCGCTGCTCTGCGCGCTCGTCATCGGCTGCGAGCTTGACGTGTTCGGCGTTGAACGCTATCAGCCCGAGGTGGACGAGATCGGGTACGCCGCGGTGAACGGCTGGGGCGAATACGACGAAACGCGCATCATGCAGCCGGAGAATCTCGAAGCGCTTCTCTCTCTGCAGAAGGACATCATTGCAAACAAAAAAGCGTACGAGAGACAGCAGGGCCCCGGCATCTTCCCGCTGACGATCGAGTATTACGGCACGGACGGAAAGCTCCTCGCGCGCCGTGTATATACCTACGCCACGGACGAGTATATCCCGTATGTGACCGGCGGTAACTATAACGTCGGCTTCCTCACGGAGAACGACGCAATCAGCCGGAACGTCCGGCAGTACGAAAAGCTTCTCAACTCCCGTGAGCTGATGGAAGAGCGAGCGCTCTTCCCGTGCGACCGGAGCGAGACCGCCGTGTTTGCCGCGTACATTCAGTGGTATCATTCCGCTTCGCCGGTACAGCAGGGGATCACACTCACAACGGATGAATTCTGGGAGCTTTACGATACCTGCATCGTCCCCGACCTGCGCGACGGCAATATCGGCGGCACCAAGATCATTCAGGATGAAGAATTCTATCAGGCGCTCGAGCCAATCTACATCACCGCCACCGGCGTCCATACCGACAGCGACGGCCAATTCGTCTACGATTATTACACCGTCCGCCCGGTCGCGGCCTCTGTGCGCACGAATGCGTGGCTGCGCTCTCACGGCGTCACGGTGCAGACGCTTGGCGAGATGAACAATGTGGCGCTGAACGACGGCCTCGCCGGATAACTGCTTCCCGAAAGGAGAAGACAATGAAAAAGAGAGTTGTCATCCTCATATTGACGCTTGTGCTCCTCGCAGGCGCGATGGCGGCGGCGGGTCTGCCGCTGGAGTCGCGCGCCGCCGCTGCCACGCCGGAACCGACGGCCACGCAGGAGCCGCTGCCGGAGGTTTCGCCTACGCCGGAAGCCTTGGAACCGCTCGCCGGTCTCGGCGGCATTCTGGAACGGCTCGCGCAGGATTACGACCCCGCCTCCGGCGCGGTCGGCGCGTACCGCTGGGCGGAGTCCATCCTCGGGCAGTATCTCGCGGACGGACGCGATACGGCCTCGGCGCGCGATGCCGGTACGGCCTATGCCGAGCACTACGGCGAAAACGACGCGGCGCTGAAAAGCCGTCTCGAGACGGTGCTGGCTGCGGCGGAAACGCTCACCTCCGGGCAGGAGCTCGGTCTCGTGCGCGACCGGCGGCTTCTCACCGCCGGGTGGGAGAGCGGAGAAGTAGATGCGCTCTTCGCCGCCATTGCGGTGGGGGCGGGCATCGCATAAATTGCCAGCTGCGCAACCCGGCGCGGCATCTCTCCTCCTACTCCGCGCCGGGCGCATCGATATATGGAAGAATATCAACCATCAACAGACAGAAAAGGAGTGCTATCCATGAAAAAGATCATTGCTATCGTTCTCAGCGCCGCGGCGCTGCTGCTCACGCTCGCGGGCTGCGGCCCCAAGACCGCCTCGGCGGGCAACGCTTCCGGCGGCAACGCCTACTATGCCTCCGCCGGCAATTACGCCTCTTATGGCAACGCCTCGTCCGGCAACGCGGGCTGAAAAACATAAGAAACAGAGCCCCGGAGCAAACTATGCTCCGGGGCTTAACTATTTGAAAGGCTCCCTCTGACGAGGGAGCTGTCAGCGCAGCTGACTGAGGGAGAGAAAAAGCATATACTTCTGCGAAGAACGTCTCTCCCTCCGTCTTTTGCCTGCGGCAAAATCCACCTCCCTCGTCAGAGGGAGGCAATGAAAACCGCGCCTTGACGCCTTGCCGCAAAACGTCCTATAATATCCCCAAACGCGCCCGCCCGAGCCGCGGGAGAAAGGACGCCCGCCACGAAAAGATCGATTTCCTTTTTTCTGATATTCGCGCTTGCGTGCGCGCTCCTTACCGCCTGCGGCCTGTCGCCCAAGCCGAGACCGGCCCCCACACCCGAGGCGACCGCTGCCACCACGGCGACGCCGGAGCCGACCGCAGCGCCCGAACCAACGCCGTCCCCGACGCCGGAACCAACTGCCGAGGAGATCCTGGACGGCGTTACCCTCACGGACGGCATCGGCAACTATACGGCGCTCCTTCACGATGGCGACTATACCTCCCGTATCGGCTACCGGGACGGAACAACGCTGCACATTGCATCCGAAACACCCATCGGCGCGCTGTATCTCTACTGGTATGAGCCGTGCGCGCCGTTCACGGTGCGCACCGCCGCGGGAGATGTTCCGGGCGGTGAATACGGCTTTCTGCATGAGTACCTTGCACTGCCGGAGGCGGTGACGGAGCTTGATATTGAGTTTACCGGACTCTCGCCGCTCTGCGAGATACGCCTCTTTACGGCCGGCGCAGCGCCGGAGGATGTGCAGGTATGGCAGACGCCATGCGAGCAGGCGGACGTGCTCTTTTTCCCCAGCCATGCGGACGATGACGTGATCTTCTTTGGCCCGCTCGTTGTGCAGTGCGTGGATCGCGGTCTCAAGGTGCAGGTTGCGTATCTCGTGAACCGCTATTACTATCCGCCGCGTTTGCAGGAGCTTTTGGACGCACTCTGGGTGATGGGGGTGCGGAATTACCCGGTCATAGGGCCATTCCCGGACATCGTTGCCGACACGCTGGACGATGCGGAGAACGGCTACGGCACGGAAAACGTGATCGCCTTTCAGGTCGAACAGCTCCGGCGCTTCCGACCGCTCGTCGCTGTCGGGCACGACCGCGAAGGGGAATACGGCCACGGCGCGCACCGGATCAGCGCGCTTGCGCTCGAACAGTCGGTCGTCTGCGCCGCAGACGCTTCGTATCAGAACTGGAGCGCTGGGCAGTACGGCACATGGGATACGCCGAAGCTCTATCTCCACTTTGCCTGGGAAAACCCGATCATCCTCGACGTAGATACGCCGCTTGCGCTCTTCGGCGGCAGAACGGCCTACGAAGTCGCCTGTGACGCCATGCTCTGCCACGTGAGCCAGCTCGAATGGTTCACCGGACCCATTTTGGAAAACAGCGCTCTGCCGCGCTACGACTGCCGGAAATTCGGCCTTGTCCGCTCGCTCGTCGGCGCGGACACCGGAAACGATATTATGGAGCATCTGAAGTGAAGGATGCCCCGGTCAAAGACATTCCGCGCAAAGCGGAGGAAAGGAAGCCAGCCACGAAAAAACGAATTTCTCTTCTTCTGATATCCGCAATTTTCTGCGCGCTGCTCACTGCCTGCGGCGCGCCCGCGCAGATAAAGCCGACCGCCGCGCCCACCCCGGAACCGACCGCCGCCCCGACAGCGACGCCGGAGCCCACCGCCACGCCTACTCCGGAACCGACCGCTACCCCGAAGCCGACGCCCGAGCCGATTGCCGCGGAGATCATGGACGGCGTTGCCATCTCGGACAGCATCGGCGGTTATACGGCCATATTGCGCGACGGCGACCGCACCTCCCGCATCGACTACCGCGCCGGGAACACACTGCACATTTCCTCCGAAACGCCCATCGGCGCGCTGTATCTCTACTGGTACGAACCGGGCGCAGCGTTCACGGTGCACACCGCTGCGGGCGATGTCGCGGGCGGCGAATATGGTTTTCTGCACGAATATCTCGCGCTGCCGGAAGCGGCAACGGAACTGGATATCGAGTTCACCGGGCTCTCGCCGCTTTGCGAGGTGCGCCTCTTCACGACTGGCGCCGCGCCCTCGGACGTGCAGGTCTGGCAGCCGCCGTGCGAACAGGCGGATGTGCTGCTCTTCCCGAGCCATGCGGACGACGATGTGATCTTCTTCGGCGCGCTTGCCGCGCAATGCGTTGACCGGGGGCTCACGGTGCAGGTGGCGTATCTTGTGAATCACTACGACTGGCAGCCGCGCCCGCAGGAGCTTCTCGATGCGCTCTGGATGATGGGCATCCGGAACTATCCGGTCATCGGGCCGTTCCCGGACTACTACGTTCTCTCGCTGGAGGGAGCGCAGCAGAGCTTCGGGGAGGAAAATGTCATTGCCTATCAGGTAGGGCTGCTGCGGCGGTTTAAGCCGCTCGTCGCCGTCGGGCACGACCGCGAAGGCGAATACGGCCATGGCGCGCACCAGCTCAACGCGCTCTCGCTCGAACAGGCGGTCGTCCGTGCTGCGGACGCTTCGTATGATGCCGAGAGCGCCGCGCAGTACGGCGTGTGGGATACGCCGAAGCTGTATCTCCATTTTGCCGACGAAAACCCGATCTTCCTCGACGTGGAAACGCCGCTGGCGTCCTTCGGCGGAAAAACGGCGTTTGAAGTTGCCTCGGAGGCCATGCTCTGCCACGAAAGCCAACTCCAATATGCCCACCGCCCGACGCTGGAAAGCGCCGAGTTCCCGCGCTACGACTGCCGCCGGTTCGGCCTTGTCCGCTCACTCGTCGGCGCGGACACCGGCAACGATATAATGGAAAATCTGAACTGAAGCGATCAAAGCCCGGCTGCGTTTCTTGACGCGGCCGGGCTTTCTGTTTATAATAAACCATGCGCTGCATCCCGTGCCGCACGGCACACATACTAAGCGTCGATTAACAAGGGCCCGCGCGTCGGACAGGTAAGTCTTTTCGGAGCTTTTTGCCCTTTTTGTCTCGGCGGGCGGCAGCCCGCCGTCGCCAAAGAAGAGCAAAAATCCCTCAAAAATCCAAGGCTGTCCGATGCGAAGCAGTTCTGCCGGAGCAGAAATGCTCTCAGATTAGGAAAAGTCCGCAGGGAATACTTTCTGTATTCTCAAGGGCTTTGACGCCGTATGAGGGCATTTCCGCCCGGCCGAACCGCGTGTGCCCTTGTCAATCGACGCAAAGGGAGCAACAGCAGGAGGAATTGAATATGAACGCAAACTCTCAGGGAAAGACCCGGCGTCTGGCGGGTCTGGCGCTTTTCACGGCGCTGATCGTCATTTTGCAGCTGCTGGGCAGTTTCATCCGGTTTGGCCCGGTCTCGGTGTCGCTCGTGGCGCTGCCCATCGTGGTGGGCGCGGCGGTCTACGGCGGCGTGGCGGGGCTGTGGCTCGGCTTCGTTTTCGGCGTGGTCGTGCTGCTCTCGGGCGACGCTGCGGCGTTTTTCGCCTTCAGCGTGCCGGGAACGCTGCTCACGGTGCTCGTAAAGGGCATTGCCTGCGGCGGTCTGGCGGGGCTCGTGTACGCCTGGCTCAGAGCGAAAAACCGCACGCTCGCGGCCATTGCCGCGGCGATCGTATGCCCGGTCGTGAACACCGGCGTATTTCTGCTCGGCTGCCGGATCTTCTTTATGCCGATGCTCGCCTCCATGGCGCAGAGCCTCGGCTTCGGCGACAATGTGGGACGGTTTATGATCTTTGGCCTCGTCGGCGTCAACTTCCTTGCCGAGCTTGGCATCAACATCGTGCTCAGCCCCGTCATTCTGCGGCTGATCCGCATCGGGAGAAAGGAAAAGTAAGTCATGATCCTTGCCATCGACACCGGCAATACGAATATCGTTCTCGGCTGCGTCGAAAACCGGACGATCCGCGCCGTGGCGCGCATGGCGACGGACGTGAACAAGACCGACTATGAATATGCCGTCGGCATGAAAAACGTCCTCGCGTTCGCAGGCTTCCAGCCGGAGGACTTTGAAGGCGCGATTTTGTCGAGCGTCGTCTGGCCGCTTACGTCCACGCTGCAGCGCGCTGTAAAGCTCCTCACGGGGCTGGATGCGCTCACCGTCGGCAAGGGACTCAAAACGGGGCTTGACATCCGGCTCGACGATCCCGGCCAGATCGGCGCGGACCTTGTCGTTGGCGCGGTCGCGGCGCTGCATCTGCACCGCCCGCCGCTCATCGTCATCGACATGGGCACCGCCACGACCATCTCCGCCGTGGATGCGCAGGGGCGGTATGTAGGCGGCGCAATCGTGCCGGGGCTTCGCCTGTCGATGGAATCGCTCTCCGGCCACACGTCGCAGCTGCCGCGCGTCTCGCTCGACGCGCCCGCCAAGTGCATCGGGACGAACACCGTTGCCTGTATGCAGTCCGGCGCAATTTACGGCTCGGCTGCCATGCTTGACGGTATGATCGAGCGTATGGAAGCCGAGCTCGGCGCTCCCGCCGCCGTGATCGCCACCGGCGGCCTCGCCGGATGCGTCACGCCGTTCTGCCGCCGGGAGATCCGGTATGAGCCGGATCTGCTGCTCATCGGTCTCGCGGTGCTCTGGGAGAGAAACCGCGGCGAAAAAGCACATAAATAAATCATGACGCGCCGGAACAGATTTTCCTGTTCCGGCGCGTTTTGCCGTTACTTTTTTCGTGCGGCGGCGCGCAGCCCCGGCACGATCACCGTGGAAAAGACGCCGACATTCTCCGGCAGATCGGTCATCTCGCTGAAAACCTTCTGCGACGGCATACCGCAGTCGGCAACCATGGACGCCTCCTTCGCAAGCCCGCGGCACGAGAGCGCCGCGGCGGTCTCGCCGATGGCTTTGCCGGACTTCATCAGCACCTTTGTGCCGGAAAGCTCCAGCGCCGTATCCAGATTATCCGTTTCGCCCGGATAGATGTGGAGCGGCGCATCCATGTCGGTGAGACTGGTGCCGAGCGTTGCGGCAACGGCGCAGAAGCTCGTAATGCCGGGAATCATCTGCGTGGCGTAGCCCTGCCGGCGCAGCTCGTCGAGCACATAGTACGCCGTGGCGTAGATCGAAACATCGCCGAGATTCACCATGGCAACGCTGAGACCCGCGTCCAGTACGCGAGCAATGCTGCCCGCTGCGCGGACATATTCTGCCTTTCGCGTGGACTTTGCCCGTGCCGCGGTAAATTTCAGCGGCAGGATCGACTTTCGGCTCAGATCGACGGCGCCGCGCGCCACCTCCAGCGCCGCCATTTCTCCGGCGGCATTTTTCGGTGCGGCGATGACAGGGCAGAAGCCCAGAACATCGCACGCCTCGCGCGTCATCCATGCCGGGTTGCCGGGGCCGACACCCACGGCGTAAAACATTCCCGCTCTTGCATTCATGGCTCATCCCTCCGCGCGTTTTGCCGGAGAGAGGAGCTGCGGGGTTTGCAGATCATTTTTTGCATAGCAATGCCCTCCCTAAAAATTCTTCATGGGGGAATCTCGCAAAAAGAACTTCCAGAGACGACGCTCTCCCGAAAAATACCGAAAAAAAGCAGAGCAGCCCAAAGGCTGCTCTGACGGTATTTTCAGAATATCAAAGCGTTTTAATCGGAAACCTGGCGTCGAATAGCAAGGGCCCGCGTGTTCCCCCGCTAATCGACGCTACCACCCGGTGAAATATCCTGACTCCGTTTCCTCGCTCGCCCGCCTTCCCGGTTTCCCAGTGGCATATTGGGGTCGCTCCGCGTTACAGTTGCCGTTACAGTCCGTGGATTACACACGGTTCCTTCATTCGGATGTTTCTATTCAATTTTACGGGAGATCCATCCATGTGAAATAAGCATACCACACGCTCCGCGCGATTGCAACGCCTTTTGTCGAAAAAAGACGCGTGCCGCCGCGATCGGAAACACCCCTTGACAGCACCGCACTGCAGGAGATACAATATCCTTGTGCGCGGCCGGCGCGCGGAAAACCATATGCGTCTGTAGCTCAGTTGGATAGAGCGCGAGCCTCCTAAGCCCGAGGCCCCCGGTTCGAGCCCGGGCAGGCGTGCCAGCGTCAAAACAACACCATAAGGTCATCAGCCGCCGCAGGCGGCGTCCGATTGACCGATGGTGTTGTTTTTCCTTCCCAAATCGAACCCACTTCGTTGGGCTTCGATTTGGTTTTCATTCCGGGTGAAATGAAAGAAGGGCATAGTATGGGCTCATTTTGGGAATATTCCTGGGAACAAGCCGATCCGGAGCGCATTGCAAAATATATAGAGGCTTTCGATACGAGGCCGGATAGACTGACCGGCATCCTGCGCCGGTGCGGTGTCCAAACCGTCTGTGACGCGGGCTGCGGCTGCGGGGCGTATGCGGCAAAGCTCGCGGCAAACGGGTTCTCCGTCAGCGGTTTTGATGTTTCGGCGCGCGCCGTGGAGATCGCACAGGCGCTACTTGAGAGAGAATCGCTGAGAGCTGAACTGAAAACCGCCGGTATCATCTCGACCGGGTATGCCGAAAGCGCGTTTGACGGCGTGATCGCCCGCGATGTTCTTGACCATCTGCGCCGCGCGGACGCTGCGGCGGCAATAAAAGAGCTCTGCCGCATCACAAAGCCGGGCGGCATCGTTCTCTTCACTGTGGATTCACTGGACGAAGAATATCAGACGGAACCGCACACCGTAAACGCAGACGGGGATTATGTGTATATCGGAGGAAAATGGAAAGGAATGGTTTTCCATCCGTATGACGCGGAAACGGTACGCAAAATCCTCCCGGCAGGGATGATGTGGGAGATACTGGAAAACCGCGGGGAACTCGCGGTTTTGCTGCGGAAGAATGCGGAATAAAAAAGAACGCAGGGATGGCTTGCCATCTCTGCGTTTTATCGTATGGAACCGGTCAGTTCTCCGTATAAATGCGCGGCACGCGCAGCGATATGCCGCAGAGCAGCTCGTAGGGGATCGTCCCGGCGAGTGCGGCGAGCTCCGCGACTGTCGGCGCGCCGTCGTCCCCGCGGCCGAATACCGTGACAACGTCACCCACGGCGGCGTCGGGGATGTCGGTCACGTCGAGCATGCACATATCCATGCAGATGCGCCCGACCTGCTTTACGCGCTGTCCGCGCAGCAGTACCTCGAGTTTTCTGGAAAGGCAGCGCTGCAATCCGTCCGCATAGCCGACGGGGATCACCGCAAGAGTGCAGTCGCGCTCCGCCGTCCACGTGCGGCCGTAGCTGATGGAGTCGCCCTTTTTGTGGTGCGTGATCGCGCCCACGCGGCTTTTGAGCGCCATGACCGGCGTGAGCGCGAGTCCGCCGCGCTCGCTGTCCGGGTAAACGCCGTAGGTGAGAAGCCCCGGCCGGACAAGGTCGAGCGCCGCGCCTTTCTCGCGCCACGAGAGTACCGCGCCGGAGTTGGCGCAATGGCGCAGCGGGAACCGGCGGCCAATCATGGCTTCCAGCATTTCGACGGCAGAGAGAAACAGCGCGAGCTGCGCGGCCGTATAGTCTTCCTCGCCGGGCGTGTCGGAAACGGAAAAGTGCGTGAATACGCCCTCGGCTTCGAGATTCGGCAGCTGCGCGAGCGCTGCGGCGGCGCGGAGAGAAGATTCGTCCTGCGCGCGAAAGCCGAGCCGCCCCATGCCGGTATCCAGCTTCAGGTGGATTTTGAGCTGTTCGCCAGGCCGCAGCGCCGCGGAGAGGGCGCGCCCCTTTTCCTCGCACTCGACGGAGAGCGTGATGTCGTTCGCGGCCATCTCGGACGCGAACGAGGCGTCCACTGCGCCGAGAATCAGAATGGGCATCGTTTCTCCGGCCCTTCGGAGAGCGAGCGCTTCCTGCGGGCAGGCGACGGCGAGATACCGGCAGCCGCACTCGTGCAGCGCCGCGGCAATTTCCGCGGCACCGTGGCCGTAGGCGTCGGCCTTTACGACGCCGAGCAGGCCGCAGCCGTCCGGCAGTGCGCGCTGCATTTCTGAAACGTTGTGCCGCAGCGCGCCGAGCGAAATTTCCGCCCACGTTCTTGTCTTTCGTGTATCCATAAAAGGATGCTCCTTTCTGCTTGAAGCCTCCCCTTTTAGGGGAGGCAAGCTGGTTTACTGCACATTTACTTGGCTCCCCTAATAGGGGAGCTGGCAGCGAAGCTGACTGAGGGGTTGGCCCCGCCGAGCGGATCTCACTCCAGCACCCACTCGGTAATTTCCAGCGTCAGAACCTTTTGCCCGCCGCGGGCAATCTCCGCGCCGGTGAGCGCACCGGCCTCGTCCCGCCAGAGCGTCACGCTCTCGCCGTCCGGAGCGGTGAACGCCGCCGAGGACGAGGCGCAATATTCCATCGCGCCCTGCGTGAGCGCGGCGAGCATGCGCTGCGGCGCGCCGCAGGGGGAGAGCGTTTCGCTTTGCCCGGCGTCGAGCGATAAGATCACGCCGTCAAACTCCACCGTTGTTTCGCCGTCTTTGGCGTGAACCGATATGCCGGAGACGGTCTCCGGCGCGGTGAGCGTGATGCGCGTTTCGCCGCCCTTTCGCGCGATGTCTGCGCCGAACAAGGCGGAGGTGCCCTCCCAATGCGCGGTGATCTCTGCGTGGAACGATATCCGCTCCGCCGTTTCGACCGCCTCGGCAAACGCCTTCCAGTTTTCCGCGTCCCGCCGCGCACCGCAGCCGGTGAGCAGCAGGGGTATCATCAGTGCGAACAAAATTGTCCGCTTCATGATCTCACTCCGTGATTTTTTTGAAAATGTACGGCAGTTCTTCGATAATATCCGAGGGCGTCATGCCGTATTCGCCCCGCTCGATGGCGCACTCGTCGCCCGTCGCAGCATGGACGGCGCACGCGGTGACGGCCGCCTTTTCCGTCTCCATCTGTCCGAGCAGCGCTGCGGCAACGCCGGTCAGTACGTCGCCGCTGCCGCCCTTCGCCATGCCGGGATTGCCCGCTTCGATGGAGTACAGCCGCCCGGCGGGGTGCGCGATGACCGTGCGGTGCCCCTTGAGTACCGTGATGCAGCCATACCGCCGCGCAAAGTCCCAGGCGCCGCGCTCGCGCCCGTCAGAGAGCGAGCCGCCGAGACGGAGAAATTCCCCCTCATGCGGCGTCACGACGATCTCGCCCTGCGCTTCGCGCAGAATATCCGGCGCGAGCGACACTGCCCAGAGCGCGTCCGCGTCAAGGACGATCTTTCCGGGAAACTTTCGAACGAGCGCTGCGGTGAGCGCCGCCGTACCGTCGCTCCGGCCAAGACCGGGACCGAGCGCGAGCACGCCGCAGCGGGCAAAATATTCCCGCAGCGGGGAGAATGCGCCGGCGGTGAGCTTGCCGGAAGCGTCGCCCGGCAGGGGAAAGGGCATGGCCTCGTCGTTTTTCACGGCGCACACGCTCCAGATCGCTTCCGGCACGCCGAGATACACGAGCCCTGCACCGGAGCGAACGGCCGCCCTTGCACAGAGATTCGGCGCGCCGGTATACCCGACGCTTCCGCCCACGATGAGGAGCTTTCCGTAATCGCCCTTGTGCGTCTCCGGCTTGCGCCGCGGCACGGACACGCCGCCGCGATCCCAGTATACGCGCTGCACCTCCGGCATATTCCCGCCCACGGTTTTCACCCTCTCCGAAAAAAATCCAAAACACATTATAGATTCCCGCGTGCCATTCGTCAAATTTATTCTTGCGAAGTGGCGCGCGCTATGGTATAAAGAGTATGTTATTTCGCGTTGATCGGGAAAATGACGGAATACCGCCGCAGCAGAGAAGGGTGTCGCCGGCTGAGAGCGCCCCGCGGAAACGGTTTCGTCTGGTTCGCCCGTGAGCGCCGGCCAATCCCCGGCGGGCTGCGCCCGTTACAGCGCAGGAGAGCGGAGTTTTTATAAAGCTCCGAATGTGGGTGGTACCGCGGAAGCATGCCTTTCGTCCCTTTGGTGGGATGAAAGGTTTATTTTTTTGTTTTAAGTATTTATCAATACAGGAGGAAGCCATGAAGAAAATGCTGGAAAGCCTGCGGGAAGCGTCCCGTCAGGCGATCGAAGAAGCCGTAGACATGGACTCGCTCGAAGCGCTGCGCGTCCGGTATCTCGGCAAAAAGGGTGAGCTGACCGCCATTTTGAAGCAGATGGGTAAGCTCTCCGCCGAGGAGCGTCCCGTGATCGGCCAGCTCGCGAACGAGGTCCGCGGCGAACTGGAAAACGAGATCGAAAGCCGCAAGAGCGCGCTTGCCGCGCGTCTGCAGGAGGCAAAGCTCCGCACCGAAACGCTCGACGTGACGATGCCGGGCAAGGAAATCTCCCTCGGCAAGAAGCACGTCATGAACACCGTGCTCGACGAGGTCGTCGATATCTTTATCGGCATGGGCTTTTCCATTGTGGACGGCCCGGAGATCGAGCTTTCCAACTACGACTTTGACCGCCTGAACATCCCCGAAAACCACACCGTCCGCGAGTGGACGGACACGTTCTATATCACCGAGGACGAGAAAGTCCATCTCCGCTGCCAGACCTCCCCGGTGCAGGTGCGCGTGATGGAGAGCACCCGCCCGCCGATCCGCATCCTCTCTCCGGGCCGCGTGTACCGCAAGGACGAGATCGACGCGACCCACTCCCCGATGTTCCACCAGATCGAAGGCCTCGTCATCGACAAGGGCATCACGATGGGCGATCTTAAGGGCACGCTCAACACCCTTATGAAGAAGCTCTACGGCCCCGACACCGTGACCCGCTTCCGCCCGCACCACTTCCCGTTCACCGAGCCGAGCTGCGAGATGGACGTGCAGTGCTTCGAGTGCCACGGCAAGGGCTGCCGTGTGTGCAAGGGCGAGGGCTGGATCGAGCTGCTCGGCGCCGGCATGGTGCATCCGCGCGTGCTCGAAATGAGCGGCATCGACCCGATGGTCTATTCCGGCTTCGCGTTCGGCGTCGGTCTCGAGCGCCTTGTCATGCGCCGGTTCCAGATCAGCGACATGCGCCTGCTGTACGAAAACGACACCCGGTTCCTGTCCCAGTTTTAAGGAGGTAGCGACATGAAACTTTCGAGAGAATGGCTGGGGGAATATACGACCATCGATGCCCCCGATAAGGAATACTGCGACGCGATGACCATGTCCGGCTCCAAGGTGGAGGGCTGGGAAGTCACCGGCAGCGAAATTGAGCGTGTTGTCGTCGGCCGCGTGGTAGCCATGGAGCGCCACACGAACTCCGACCACATGTGGGTCTGCAAAATCGATGTTGGCGGCGAGCGGGAGCTCCAGATCGTCACCGGCGCGCAGAACGTCAATATCGGCGATCTCGTCCCGGTTGCGCTCGATGGCAGCAAGCTGCCCGGCGGCAAGGAAATCCACACCGGCAAGCTGCGCGGCGAGCTCAGTGAAGGCATGCTCTGCTCGCTCGGCGAGCTCGGCCTGGAGCAGCGCGACTTCCCCTACGCGATCGAGGACGGCATCTTCATCCTCGAAGAGGACTGCCTCCCCGGCGACGATATCCGCACCGTCTGCGGCCTGAACGACAGCGTTGTGGAGTTTGAGATTACGAACAACCGCCCCGACTGCCTTTCCGTGCGCGGTCTCGCCCGCGAGAGCGCCTGCACGTTCCACACGCCCCTGACGTTTGCCGAGCCCACGGTGACTGCCGGCCACGGCGATATCCATGAAAAGCTCTCCGTGGAGATCAAGGACGCGGAGCTCTGCCCGCGCTACACCGCGCGCATGGTGAAAAATATCAAGATCGCCCCGTCGCCGAAGTGGATGCGCCGCCGTCTGCGCGCGTCCGGCGTGCGCCCGATCAACAACATCGTCGATATCACGAACTACGTCATGCTCGAGTACGGCCAGCCGATGCACGCGTTCGACTACGCCTGCCTGCACGACGGCAAGATCATCGTCCGCCGCGCCGAAGAGGGCGAATCCCTCCGGACGCTCGACGGCAACGACCACGCTCTCACGCCCGGCATGCTCGTCATTGCCGACCCCGAGGGCCCCGTCGCGCTCGCGGGCGTGATGGGCGGCGCGAACAGCGAGATCACCGACGAAACGACGACCATCGTTTTCGAGAGCGCCAACTTCCTCGGCCACTCCATCCGCAAGACGGCCATCGCCCTCGGCATGCGTACGGACGCCTCCGGCCGGTTCGAGAAGGGACTTGACCCGCTCGCCACCGTCCCAGCGGTTGACCGCGCGTGTGAGCTCGTAGAAATGCTCGGCGCGGGCGAGGTGTTCGACGGCACGATCGACGTGCTGGCCAAAGCGCCGGAGACGACGTTCATCGAGCTCGACGACAAGCGCATCAACGCGCTGCTCGGCACGGAGATTCCCCGCGAGTTCATGGTCGATACGCTCACCTCGCTTGGCTTTGAACTCAACGGCAATACGCTTACCGTCCCCTCCTGGCGCGGCGACTGCACCATGCTCGCCGATATCGCCGAGGAGTGCGCCCGCTTCTGGGGCTACGACAGGATCGAAGCCACCGACATCCGCGGCGCGGCCACGCAGGGCGGCTACAGCGAAAAGACGCTCTTTCTGCAGAAGCTCGGCACGGCCTGCCGCGCCATGGGCTATACCGAGGTCATGACGTATTCGTTCGTGAGCCCGTCGAGCCTTGATAAGATCAAAGTTCCCGCCGACTCCCCGCTGCGCGATAACTACCGCATCCTCAACCCGCTCGGCGAGGATACGAGCGTCATGCGCACGACGGCGCTGCCCTCCATGCTCGGCGTGCTATCCACGAATCTCAGCCGCCGCAACATGGAAGCGAAGCTCTATGAAATGGCGACCGTGTACAAGAAGCAGCCCGGCAAGGTGCTGGCCGACGAGCGCACCGTGCTCACGCTCGGCGCTTACGGCGGCAATGTGGACTTCTTCGCGCTCAAGGGCGCGGTGGAGGCGCTGCTGTGCGCCGCCCGTACCCCGGACGTGCGCTTCACCGCCGATGCGGAGACCGCCGCGTTCCACCCCGGCCGCTGCGCCGCGGTGTGGTCCGGCGATACGCGCCTCGGCACGCTCGGCCAGATCCACCCCGACGTGTGCGCGGCCTACGGGCTGGACGGCGCAACGTACTGCGCTGAAATCGACGTCGTGCTGCTGCACGATCTCGAAGGCGCGGAGCCGGTCTATACGCCGCTGCCGCGTTTCCCGGCCATCACGCGCGACATCGCCGTCGTGTGCGACGCCTCCGTCCCCGTCGGCGAGCTGACCGAGTGCATCCGCAAGGCGGAAAAGAACGTCCTGCGCGGCGTGAAGCTCTTCGACGTTTACACCGGCGTCGGCATCCCGGAAGGGAAGAAGAGCGTCGCTTTCTCGCTGACGCTCCGCTCAGACGATGGCACGCTCACCGACGATCACGCCGAGGAAGCCGTCCGCGCGATTCTCGACGCGCTGCGCGAGCAGCACGGCGCGGTCATCCGGTAAGATTTTCCTTGAAACTCGCCCGCTGCTGTGGTATGGTAATAGCAGAAAGAATTTTTGACTGAAGGGGGTTGCGGACATGGGTGACGCCACCAAACCGTTCGCCACGGTATCCAATCGCGCACAGATTCGGGAGATTCTCTCCTCGGTATACGACTCGCTGATGCTCAAGGGCTACAACCCCATCAATCAGCTTGTGGGCTACATTCTCTCCGAGGACCCCACGTACATTACCAACTACAACAACGCCCGCTCGCTCATCTGCCGCATCGACCGCGACGAGCTGCTGCAGGAGCTGGTGCGCAGCTATCTTGAGGACAAGGAATAATTCCATAGAAACAAACAGAGCCGCCGGAGATTTCTCCGGCGGCTCTTGTGTGTAGTGATGAATCAATACTTGACAGAGTGAAAAGCATAATATATCATAAAATGATAGTGACTATTTTAGGTGATGACGTATGGATAAAAGCACCATAACGAAGATCGATCGGGCGAAAGTATCGCAAATCGTTTTTGACGATCTGAAAAAGCGCATTCTGGTGGATGGCGAATATACTGCAGGAGACCGTCTGCCCTCAGAAAATGAACTGGCAAAGTTGTATGGCGTGGGCAGAAACTCCGTGCGTTCCGCACTGCAGCGCTTGAGCCATCTGGGGCTGCTGGATATCCGCATGGGCGAGGGGAGCTTCGTCAAGGAATTGAGCTATTCCAATTTGACGGATTTGAGCGATGTACTGGCCACGGATGATTCCATGACGCTTCAACTCCATGAGTTCCGCACGGATATCGAGCGCAGCTGTATTAAACTGGCGCTGCACCGCGCCAGCAAAGAGCAGCTGGATAAGCTGGAGGAATATGCCTATAAATTGATCACCGCCGCGGAAAACGAAGATGTAGACGAATTTGTCAAGTGGGACTATGAGTTTCACTATCATCTGTGTACCTGCACCAACAATAAGCTTTACGAAATGGTTTATGCTAGCATCAAAAGCCTTTTTTTGAAGTGCATGAGGGAAAACATTACTGCGTTTATAGAGGAAAACGAAAACGGCCAGCTTACCAGCGCCAAGAATCATATGCGCCTGGTCGAAGCATTGAAACGGAAGGATGAGAAGAAGGCCGTTGGCCTGACTACTCTAATTTTGGCGCCTTCGGAGATCAAGCCGCAGGAAAAATGAGAAAAAAAAACAGTGCATTCCGCAAAATGTCAACGACAAAGACATTTTGCGGAATCTTTTTGTTTTGTAGGGAACGGAGAAAAAACAGCCGGATTCTTGTGCAAAACACGAATTGAAAACGACAATCGATTCGATTAAGATGTAACCTGTAGCACAGGTTATAGGCTACAATTAAAGAAAGCGGAAAGTGAGGAGTTTGTACAATGAACGCTAACGAAAAAGTAAAACACGTCCCTGCACCGCCTCCCGGCAAACTCGGGAAAGCCGAACTCTATTCTCTGTCCATCGGCCAGGTCATTGGCGCCGGCATCATCACCCTGATCGGGCCGGCTGTAGCGCTGACCGGACAATCTACATGGCTGGCCTATCTTGTGGCCATTCTTCTGGGCTTCCTGCTGATCATGCCCATTCTGTTTTTGACAAGCACACTGCGTTTGGGCGGAGGGTATTATTCGATCATCGCCGGACTCGCTGGTGTTAAGCCAGCCGGTATGTACGCTGTGGCGTTTCTCACCCAGCCGCTGACCATGTCGCTCTTTGGCGTTTCAATCGGCGTCTATGCAGAATCACTCTGGCCGAGCCTGAATGGCCAGTTGGTAGGTATTGCTTTTCTTACCTTCTTTTTCATTGTGAACCTGTTCGGCGTCAATATTATGGCTAAGGTGCAGAAATGGATGACTGTGCTCCTTCTGGCAGCGCTTCTTCTCTTCATTTTCTGCGGCATCCCCAAAATTGAAAATCCCGTTTTTGCCGTTTCGTCCCCTGGCTTCTTCTCCAACGGCGCTTCCGGTTTCATCGCGGCCGTTTATCTGTTCTCGTACTCTACCTATGGTTATGCCTTGACCATGAGCTATGGTAAGGATTCCAAAAACGCCAAGCGGGATATCCCCTGGGCCATTGTCGCCTCCATTCCCACGCTGATCCTCCTCTACTGCGGCGTCGCAATCGTGGGCACCGGCGTGCTTCCTCTGGATGTTGTAGCAAACAAGCCGCTGACCGATGTGGCGCAGGTGATTCTGTCCAAGCCGCTCTTTGTACTCTTCATGATCGGCGGTCCCATCATGGCACTCATGACCACCATGAACTCCAGCATGGCATACTACGCTATTCCCATTCAGCAGTCCTGCGAGGACGGCTGGTTCCCCAAGAGCTTCGCTTCCAAAAACCGCTATGGCGTCTCCTGGAAGATCATGACGGTGATCTATCTGGTTGGCCTGATCCCGCTGGTACTGGGCTTTAATATCAGTACCATCACCAAGAATATCATGCTTCTCAACAGCGTGCTCTCCTTCCTGTATTCCTACGCCTACTACCAGCTGCCAAAGAAATACCCCGAGGCGTGGGCCAAGTCCAAGCTCCACATGTCGAACGGCGCGTATTACGTTATGGTCACAATCAGCCTTCTGGCCTATATCACAGTGTTCGTTGACTCCATGCGTTCGCTCACTCCCGTTATTGCGATCGTCAGTATTGCAGTGATCGTTGCCTGTATGATCTTCGGCTTTGTCCGCTCCAAAAATCCCAACGTACAGGTCGAGACCTCCATGTGGGAAGAATAAACCGGGCAAATGGGCAGCATCTTTGAGGTCACTATGCTGATTTGCTTTGGCCTGTCGTGGCCTATTTCCATCCGAAAGTCTATTGTCTCGTGTAGCACGAAAGGAAAGAGCATTGCCTTTGAGTATTTTGTGTGGTTGGGATACGCTTTTGGAGTGATGGGAAAGCTGCTTGCTCCGCAAAAAAGCTATGTACTAATCCCATACTTGCTTAATTTAGTCATGGTAAGCATTGATATCGCCCTCTACGCCCGCAACAAGAAATTGGAAGACTGCGCGGTGTCCCATCACGAGATTACCGATGCAGAGAAAGGAATGAAATCATGAAAATTACCAGCGTTGATATTATCAAAATGTTTAAAGTCCCCAGCGAGCAGTGCGAGATCGGCGTGGCCGGCCCCTGGCATCCCATTATCGTCCGCATTAATACGGACGAGGGCATCAGCGGCTATGGCGAGATCGGCCTAGCCTATGGTATTGCTCAAAATGCGGGCTACGGCATCGGCATGGATTTTGCCAAATGCATTATCGGCATGGATCCTCTGAACAGCGAGGCCATCTGGAACAAGCTGCACCGGCAGACCTTCTGGGGCATGGGCGGCGGCGGCGTCATCATGGCCGGAATTTCCGGCATTGACATTGCACTATGGGATATCAAGGGCAAGTATTTCAATGCCCCGGTTTACAAGCTGCTGGGGGGCAAGACCAACGATCGCCTGCGTACTTACGCCAGCCAGCTCCAGTTTGACTGGGGTCTGGTGGCTCGCAATCTCTCCAAGCCGGAGGACTACGCGGAAGCGACTCGCAAGGCCATGGCGGATGGGTTTGACTGCATTAAGGTTGATCCCATCGCCTATGATGAAAACGGCGTTTGGTATGGCCGCAACAACCGTGGCATCCTTCAGCAGGATCAGCTGAAAATGGCGGTGGATCGCGTAGCCGCCATGCGCGAAGCCGGCGGCCCCAATCTGGACATTATTATCGAGCTGCACGCCCTGACCGATACCAATACCTCCATCCAGCTGGGACAGGCTCTTGAAAAGTTCAACTGCTTCTACTATGAGGAACCTACCTCGCCTATGAATCCCACGTTGTTCCGAGAGATTGCCGCCAAAGTCAAGATCCCCGTGGCCACCGGCGAGCGCGTTTACAGTCGCTGGGGCTACCGTCCCTTCCTGGAAGATCGCTCTATCCAGATCATTCAGCCCGACCTGTGTAATACCGGCGGTATCACTGAGGGGAAAAAGATCTGCGACATGGCGCATACCTATGATATCGGTGTGCAGGGGCATTGCTGTGGTTCCCCAATCTCCACGGCGGCAACTCTTCAGCTGGAGGCCGTGATCCCAAACTTTGTCATCCACGAGCTCCACGCCAGCGCTCTACTGCCGGAGAACATCGCCACCTGCAAGTACAATTATGTGCCGAAGAATGGCTACTACGAAATTCCCGACCGTCCCGGCATCGGCCAGGAACTGACGGACGAAGCACTCGCGAACAGCGACATTGTTACCATCCGTTAAGATTTTCAAAACGCAAAAGCATCAGGGCAAGGTTGCCCTGATGCTTTTGTGTGCCCAAAAGTCAATTAACTGACCCGCTGATTTTGCGTCTATGGCAGAAAAATCACCGGGTCAGTTTGTGTAAAATCGGCGTAGTGAGATAAAGAAAAAACCCTGTATCCATTGAGAATACAGGGTTTGGAGCTGGCAATGTGACTCGAACACACGACCTGCTGATTACGAATCAGCTGCTCTACCGACTGAGCTATGCCAGCAACTTCTGCCGATTTCTTGGCAGCTTGTATATTTTATCACGTCGCGCTGCCGTTGTCAACAGAAATTGCCGGTATTTTGCGCCCGGTCTGCGGCTTTTTCGCTTATTCGGCGGCCTTGACGCTCACCATGGCGTCAAAGTCGAGCCCGAGCTCGCCGCCGACGGTGCGAAGCTCGGCGAGCGTGGAGTCGTTGACGGGAATGCCGTTTTTGAGCTTTTCGCTGCGGGAGTCTACCTCCATCTCGCCGGAGGTGTAAATGCGGGTGCGGCCTTCGGCCTTGGCGCTGTCGCGCAGCTCCTGAAGGAGCGTCGAAAGGCTCTCGCGCATCGCCGCCTTGTCGCCGAACATGCCGTAATCGAGTGCGAAGAAGCTCTGCGACGTATCGCCGAGACCGTTCTTGCTCACATGGTTGGATGTGGCGCCGCCCGCGATGATGGAGGAGAGGATTTCCACGATCAGCGCGAGACCGTAGCCCTTGTGCGAACCGGTCGCGGGGCTGGAACCGCCGAGAGGGAGAATACCGCCGCCCGCCTTGGAGTTGATGTTATCAATGACGCGCTTGGCATCGGTGGTGTCCTGGCCGTTTTCGTCGACCGCCCAGCCGAGCGGCATGGGCTTGCCCTGCTTGGCATAGACCTCCAGCTTGCCGCGCGGCACGACCGTAGTGGCCACATCGTACAGCATGGGAATGGGATCGGCGGGCATGGCGAAGGCGATGGGGTTTGTGCCGAGCATGACCTCGCGGCCGAACGTCGGCACGCAGATGGCCTGCGTATTCGTAAAGCACATGCCGAGCATGTCCTCGCGCTCGGCCATCATGGCGTAATATCCGCCGACGCCGAAGTGGTTGGAGTTGCGCACGACCGCCGCGCCGAAGCCGTACTGCTTCGCCTTGGCAATGGCGCGCTCCATCGCGTCCACGGCGGCGATCTACCCCATGGCGCTGTGCGCATCGAGCACAACGGAGAGCGGTGTTTCGTGCACGACCTCCGGCACGGCATCCGGGCGGATCACGCCGCTTTTCACGCCGCGGTGGTAGCGGATCAGGCGCTGCACGCCGTGGGATTCCAGCCCCTGCAGATCGGCGGTGAGCAGAATGTCGGCAATGTCGCGGCTCTGCTTTTCGTTGAATCCGTATTTGCCCATAACGGCCTCGCAGTAGGCGCGAAGCTCCTTTTCCGGCAGACGGTAGTAAGCCATCGGTCTCTTTCCTTTCCCTATTGAAAAACTTCCGACAGATTATATCATACCGCGGGAAATGAAAAAAAGCCTCCCGCGCCGTTTTCCAGGAAAATTCCGGCGCAGGAGGCTGATGCGTTATATGCGGTTTGCGCTGTCCGGGTACATGCTGCCCAGCAGCCGGATGCCGGCGCTTGTGCGGAACACGCGGCGGCGGAAGCTTTCGATTATGGAGCGCGTATATCCGCTCTCGGCCGCATTGACCAGAAAATCGGCTTCCAGCAGAATCTGATGATCGGCGCCGTCCACGTCCATGTATGTGTGGTGGTGCGCCGCCAGCCACGAAATGCGCTCCACATCGGAACGGCGGACGGGCAGTTCACGGAAAAACGCCTCCACCAGCGGCGGGCTTTCCAGCTCCTGGTTTTTCCCGTTCGTATTGCCGTACTTCTCCCGGCACAGCGGGCAGGCAATATCGTGCACTACGGCGGTGAGCTCCAAAATTTCCTGTGTGCGGCTGTCCAGTCCTTCCAGCTCTCCAATCGTTTTCGCCAGCGCCCAGACCTTGAGAAAATGGTCAATGTCGTGGATGTTGCCGTTGGAGAAAGCGATCATTTTTTCGATGGCGTCTGAAACGATCATTTTGCCGGCCTCCTTTATAACGCGGTTCCCGTCTTCGGCACAAAAAGCTTTTGCATATCGGCATGCTCCAGCGCCAGAAGCCTGACCTTCCGGTCAATGCCGCCGGCGTAGCCCGTGAGACTGCCGCTTGTCCCGACGACACGGTGGCAGGGAATCATCAGCGAGATCGGGTTGTGGCCGACCGCGCCGCCGACCGCCTGCGCGGACATGGTTTGAACGCCCTGCCGCCGGGCGGCCTCGGCGGCGATCTCGCTATAGGTCATTGTCTGGCCGTAGGGGATCGTCAGCATGATGTCGCAGACCAGCTTTCGAAACGGCGTGGAGTCATAGCGCAGGGGAGGGAGGAACCCCGGCTCACGCCCGGAGAAGTATATATTCAGCCAGCGCCGCGCCTCGGCAAACAATGGATGCTCCTGCCGCAGCGTATCCCGCGGCAAAATGCTCCCAAAGTATTTCTGGCCGTTGAACCACAGCCCGGTGATCGCCTCACTGTCGCAGGATAGCGTGATCGTGCCAAGGGGAGAATCGTATTCGGTGGTGTAAACCATATCGTATGCTCCTTTTTACACGGTTTTCCCATAAGAGATCAAGCACCAAATTGCCATTTTTATCCCTCCGGCGCAAGTATAGCATGGCTGCCGCAGGATATCCACTTTTTAAAACATATTCCTACAGATGAAAAACTCCCCCGGCATCTGCACGAAGCAGGTGCCGGGGGAGTTGTGCGTTTTATATGGGAATGCGTGGAGATTTTAATACATTCCACCCATGTCCGGCGCGGCGGGAGCCGGCGCGGGGGGCTCGGGGATGTTGACGACCATCGCCTCGGTGGTGAGGACGGTGGAGGCGACGGAAGCGGCGTTCTCCAGCGCGCTGCGGCAGACCTTGGTCGGATCGACAATACCGGCGGCGATCATATCGCAGTACTCTTCCTTCGCGGCGTCGAAGCCGTAGCCGGGAATCTCGGAGCCGCGGACCTGATTGAGGATCACGGCGCCCTCGAGACCGGCGTTCGCGGCGATCTGCATCAGCGGAGCCTGCAGAGCCTTGGCGATGATGGCGGCGCCCGTCTTTTCGTCGCCCTCGAGCTCGGTGACGACCTTCTCAGCAGCGAGACCGGCCTGCACGTAAGCCGTGCCGCCGCCGGCGACGATGCCTTCCTCAACGGCGGCCTTCGTGGCGTTAAGAGCGTCCTCGACGCGAAGCTTCTTCTCCTTCATCTCGGCCTCGGTAGCCGCGCCGACCTTGATGACGGCGACGCCGCCGCTCAGACGAGCCAGACGCTCCATGAGCTTCTCGC
Organism: uncultured Oscillospiraceae bacterium; assembly: GCA_934511165.1. Taxonomy (GTDB): domain Bacteria; phylum Bacillota; class Clostridia; order Oscillospirales; family Oscillospiraceae; genus Apopatocola. The sequence continues at coordinate 65,957 of CAKSWA010000002.1, forward strand.
GGTCGTAATCGGAGGTGGAAACCTCGTACTGGTTCTTGATCTGCGCCACGCGGTCAGCAATGGCTTCCTTCGTGCCGGCGCCGCCGACGATGATGGTGTTCTCCTTGGAGACCTTGACCTGGCGCGCACGGCCGAGCATATCGAACGTGGCGTCCTTGAGCTCCATGCCGTAGTCGCCGGAGACGACCTGGCCGCCGGTCAGAACGGCGATATCCTGCATGGTCTCCTTGCGGCGGTCGCCGAAGGCCGGGGCCTTGACGCACACGCAGGTGAAGGTGCCGCGCAGCTTGTTGAGAAGGATGGTGGCGAGCGCTTCGCCCTCAACCTCGTCGGCAATGATGACGAGCTTCTTGCCGGCCTTCACGATCTGCTCGAGCAGAGGCAGGATCTCCTGGATGTTGGAGATCTTCTTATCGGTGATGAGGATGTAGGCGTCATCGATGACGGCTTCCATCTTCTCGGAATCGGTGACCATGTAGGGGGAGACGTAGCCACGGTCAAACTGCATGCCCTCGACGACCTCGGAATAGGTCTGCGCGGTCTTGGACTCTTCCACGGTGATGACGCCGTTCTGACCGACCTTCTCCATTGCCTCGGCGATCAGGGTGCCGATCTGCTCGTCGCCGGAGGAAATGGTGCCGACGCGGGCGATGTCCTTCGTGCCGCTCACGGGCTGGGACGCGGTCTTGATCTCGCTGACGGCGGCCTCGGCCGCCTTGGCAATGCCGCGGCGGAGGACCATCGGGTTGGCGCCGGCGGCGAGGTTCTTCAGACCCTCACGGATGATGGCCTGGGCGAGAACGGTCGCGCTCGTGGTGCCGTCGCCGGCGACGTCGTTCGTCTTGGTGGCGACTTCGCGGATGAGCTGCGCGCCCAAGTTCTCGGCGGGATCGGCGAGCTCGATCTCCTTGGCGATGGTCACGCCGTCGTTCGTGATGAGCGGGGTGCCGAATTTCTTATCGAGAACAACGTTGCGGCCCTTGGGTCCGAGCGTGATCTTCACGGTGTCGGCAAGCTTGTCAACGCCGGTCTGCAGAGCCTTGCGGGCTTCCGCGCCATAAACCAGATTCTTAGCCATAATATATTCGTCCTCCTGAAATTACTCTACGATCGCCAGAATGTCGCTCTGACGGACGATGGTGTATTCCTCGCCGTCGAGCTTGACGCTGGTTCCGCTGTACTTGCCGGCGATGACCTTATCGCCCGCCTTGACTTCCATCTTCACTTCGTTGCCGTCCACCATTCCGCCGGGGCCGACGACGATGACTTCGTAAACTTCCGGCTTCTCCTGCGCCGCGCTCGTGAGGATGATGCCGCCCTTGGTCTTCTCCTCGGCTTCCGTCCGCTTGAGGACAACGCGATCCGCCAACGGTTTGAGATTCATGGTTTCTGCCTCCTATGATCATTTAATTTTTTGTTTTTGTTCATTTAGCACTCAACAGCTCCGAGTGCTAACCTGTGACTATAAAATAGCACACGCCCTCCGCAAATGCAAGAGGGAATGTGCTGTTTTAAAAAATAATTCATATTTCCCGGGAACGGGATGTCAGAAATACATATAAAGCTGGCAGGGGATCATGCCGTTATAAAGTCTCCGGCGTTTGTCGGCGCGCTTGCCGTAGACGTTTTCAAAGTTTTCCAGCGAGGAGATCACATAGGTTTTCCAGTTCTGCGATTCGCGCATCGCTTTGCCGAAGGCGCGCATGAGCTCCACGGCCGCTTCCTTTTCGAGCAGGCGCTCGCCGTAAGGCGGGTTGGTGCAGAGTGTGCCGTTTTCTGTCCGGCGGGAGAAGTTTCTCGCATCGGCCACGGAGAAGTCAATGTATTTCTCCACACCGGCGCGGCGGGCGTTCTCGCGCGCGAGCGCTGCGGCGCGCGGGTCGATATCGGAAGCAAAGATGTGATACTCGCCGCTGTACTCGCGGCTGCGCGCGCTATTCCGCTCCGCCTGCCAGATGCCGCGGGGCAGGCAGCGCCACGTTTCGGCGGCAAATTCGCGCCCAATGCCGGGCGCGCGGTTGAGCGCCGCCAGCGCGGCCTCGATGGCAATCGTGCCGCTGCCGCAGAAGGGGTCGCAGAAATCGCCGCGGCCGCGGTAGCGGGCGATATCCACGATGGCGGCGGCGAGCGTTTCGCGCAGGGGAGCGGCGACCTGCGCCGGGCGGTAGCCGCGCTTGTGGAGCCCCGTGCCGCTTGTATCAATATAGAGCGCGGCCTCGTCCTTCATGATGGCAAACTGGATGGGGAAGCTCTCACCCTCCTCGGAAAACCACGAGAGACCGTATACACTCTTGAGCCGCTCGACGACGGCCTTTTTCACGATCTTCTGGCAGTCCGGCACGGAGTGGAGCGCGCTCTCGAGCGCCCAGCCCTTGACGGGGAACGCGCCGTCTGCGGGGATGAAGTTTTCCCACGGCAGGGCGCGCACGCCCTCAAAGAGCTCATCAAAGCTGCGCGCCGGGAACCGGCCGAGGACGATCAGAATGCGCTCGGCAAAGCGCGAGCGGATGTTCGCGCGGGCAACGGCGCTCTCGTCGCCGGTGAAGTATACGCGCCCGTTTTCCGGCGCGACGTTTTCCATATCCATATGGCGCAGCTCGTTGCCGAGCGGGCCTTCCAGCCCGAACAGACACGGCGCGCAGAGAGTGAGCTTCATATTGTTTCCTCCGGTATTTTCTTATCGGAAAGATACTACCCTGTTTCGCGTCAAATTGCAAGTAATCAAGCAATAAAGATGCCCCACCGTTTCAGCGTTTCCGGCGGGGCAAAAGAGAGGATAAAATGTATGGGGATTATTTGCTGGCGGCGGCCTCGATCTCTTCCTTGACCTGTTCGGCGGTCATGACGCGGCCGAACATTTCCGCCCAGAGATCGAACATGGCGCTGTTCCAGTCGTCCGCGGTGCGGCCGCAATGGTCATAGGAGCTGATGCCGTCCGCCACGGCGACGACGTTGTAGTCCTTGTGATACGCCTCGCGGATGGTGCTGTCCACGCACCAGTTCGTCACGGTGCCGCAGATGATAAGCGTGCGGATGCGGTTCTTCTTCAGCCACGTTTCGAGCTCCGTATGGGAGAAGCAGGAGTACGTATACTTCAGAAATACGGTGTCGCCCTCAACCGGCGCGAGCGCCGGATCGATCTGGCACTCCGGGGAGCCGGGCTTGAATTTGCAGTCACCATCCTCGGTGAGAAGGCCGCGCTGCTTATTGCGGAACCAGTAATGATCGTTGTGGAAATCCACGTCCTGCGCGAAAATGGACAGGAATACAGGGATGCCCTTTTCGTTGCAGAATTTCTTGAGCGCGGCGACGGTGGGGAGCTGCTCGCTGGACTGCGGTGTGAAGAGCGGGCCGTCGGGCTGCGTGAAGCCGGTCTGCATATCAATGATCAGCAGGGCGGTCTCTTCCGGGCGGATCGTGAAAGGAGCGTCCCACTCCCAATATCTAGCCATAGTATTTTTCCTCCATTTTGTATGGGTTTACTTGAATCAAATAAAGACGTGCGTTCACTCCTGCTGCAGCAGGTTTTCGAGGATCGTTTCGCACGGGTAAAAGTCAAAGTTGTAGTTGATCG
>CAKSWA010000003.1 GCA_934511165.1 uncultured Oscillospiraceae bacterium
GTCAAGCCTTACTCCATGCGGCTCGGCGTGCGCACAAGGCCGCTGCGGTAGGCCGCGAGCAGCTTTTTGAGATCGGCAATGCGCCGCTCCACGTCCGCGCCGCCGTCGGTATCGCGCACGCGAAGCCGGTCGGGGTACTGCTCGATCATAATCGTGCGGGAGAGCACATCTGCGCTCTCTCGTGCGGCGGTGTTCGGGTCGAACGGCTGGTGCTCGGCAAGATAGAGCTCGTGCGAGGAATATACCAGCGTGTAGCCGCAGATGCCCGTCAGGGGCTGATACGCCTTCGAGAGGCCGCCGTCAATGTTGATGAACTTGCCGTTGGCCTTGATGGGTGTGTCGCCCTTCGTTTTGCGCACCGGGACGTGCCCGTTGATGATGTGGCCGCGTTCAAAGTTTACGCCGAACTCGGCGAGAATCGTGCGCGCCGTCTCTTCGCTGTTCCAGAGATCGTAGTACGCATTTTTGTGCTCCGTTCCGGCCTCCGGGTCATCGAGGAACGTGCGCTCGAACGTTGCGATCTTGTCCTTGCCGTTGAGCGGGGAGCACGGCCCGCACCAGAGATACCAGAGAAGATCGGTATTTTCCGTGCGCCGGTCGTACATCGCCGTGCGGCACAGCCGGTCGCAGGCATCCATGAGCGACTTTCCGAAATATGTTTTGTCACCCATCGTCACGCGCGTAAAGCTGCCGTCCGGCTCCATGGGGATGCAGCCGTGGTAGAGAAGGTTGCCGTTGCACACGCGGTACATCGCGCCCTTTTCCAGCAGATACCGGATGTGGGACTGCAGCTTCTCGCTGCGAAGGAACGACAATACCAACTGATCAACAAGCTGCTGCTCCCGCTCGGAGAGCCGGTACGGGTCGGCGGGGTCAACCGTGGGAAGAGAGATATCGTTGATGCGGTAGTTTTTTCCGTCGAGCGTGATCGTCCCCTTGGAGCGGACAAGCTCGCCGAGCAGAAGACGCTCGTTCATTTTGTATTCCGGGTGGCGGAGGATGAGCTGGCCTTCCAGCTTGAACTGGATAACCGTGATGGCTTTGAGGAGCTTGGCGGTAACGTCGCTGTTTTCCGCCACGCAGTCAGTCACATGGGTCGGCAGGAAGTTTGTGCAGGGATCGTCGCCGTACTGCTCCATGGCAAAGAGCGCAAGCGGGCGGACGTTCAGGCCGTAGCCGTCCTCGAGCATATCAAAGTTGCCGTATTTGAGCGAGTTTCGCAGCGCGTTCGCGATGCACGCGGGATTGCCCATCGCTGCGCCCATCCAGAGAATATCGTGGTTGCCCCAGACAAAGTCCACACCGTGCATATCCATGAGATCGTCCATGACCATCTGCGCGGCAGGGCCGCGGTCAAAAACGTCGCCGACGATGTGGAGCTGATTGACCGTCAGGCGCGAGATGAGATTGGCGAGCGCAACGATGAACCGGTCGGCGATACCGGTCTCGATAACGCTGTTGATGATGCTTTCAAAGTACTTCCGCTTGTTGGGGTCGTGCTCGTCGGAGTCAATGAGCTCTTCGATGATATATGCATATTCCTTCGGCAGACGGGCGCGCACCTTGACGCGGGTATATTTGTCCGTCGCCTGACGGCAGACGGCCACGAGGCGGTGGATCGTCACGCGGTACCAGGAATCGGAATGCGCCGCGGCGGCAAGTTCCCGCTCGGGATAGTAGAGCAGGCGCGCGAGCGAATTCTTCTCATCCTCGCCGAGAAGGTCGCCGAAGCTGTCGTTGATCTTGTCGTGGATCGCGCCGGAGGCGTTTTTCAGAATGTGGGAAAAATATGTATATTCGCCGTGGATGTCGCTCATGAAGTGCTCGGTCGTTTTCGGCAGCTCCAGAATGGCCTGCAGCCGCACGATCTCCGCCGCCGTTGCGGGAATGCTCGGGAAGCTCTTGGAAAGAAGCTCCAGATACTTGATTTCGCTCTCGTTCATGCCTTCGTCTCCCGGTTCCTTTCCTCGATATACTGCGCAGCGCTGAGCGCTGCAATGTTGCCGTCGCCGACGGCCTTGGCGATCTGGTAGGGCTTGCCAGTGCAGTCCCCGGCGGCAAAAACGCCTTCCACGGAGGTTTTCATCGTCGCTTTGTCTGCAGCGACGTGTACGCCGTCCATGGCAAGACCCGAAAGGAGCGTATCGGGCGCGGCAACCGGGCGCAGAATGAACACCGCCTCACACGCATGCTCCTCTCCGTTTACCGAAAGGACGCGGACGCGCTCCTCCCCGAGCACCGCATACTTCGCCGTGCGCGTCGTGAACTGCTCGACTTCACAGCCCATCGTGCGGAGAAGCTCCGCTTCCTCCGCGGCGTCCGACGTGAAGCCTACGACGCAGACCTTCTTCCCGCGGTAGAGCATCCCGTCGCACGTGACGCAGTAGCTCACGCCGCGGCCGAGGTATTCCCGCTCGCCGGGAAAAAGCTTTCCGGCGGAAACGCCGGTGCAGAGGATGACCGTTTCGGCCTCGCAGAATTCCGAGCCGTAAACAACGCCGAAGCTCTCGCCGAGAGAGGCTACCGACGTAGCCCGGCCATGGAGAAGCTCTGCGCCCGCGTCCAGCGCCTGACGCTCCATTGCTTCAAGCAGCGCACGGCCGGAGATATCCGGGCAGCCAGGGTAATTTGTGATTTTGTGGGCGCGGGAGAGCGGGATATCGTCGATCCCGCCGGAGAGGATCGCCGCAGTTTTGCTCCGCGCGCACAGCGTGAGCGCCGCAGAGATCGCCGCCGGGCCGCCGCCGAGGATCACGGCATCATATTTCATAGGGTATACTCCTGTCGTTTGTTCCGCTAAGGTGCGGAAGGATTCATAGCTTCTCTATTATCCAATAAATCAGTTGTAATTTCAAGCGTTGGCGTGTATAATAATTTTCATTCATTCAATTCATACAGCTTTCATAAAATGGAGAGAGGCAAAATGGACGAGATCAGAGAATCCAGCAATTTTATTCACGATTTTGTCGCCGAGGACATTGCCCCCGGCGGGCGGTTTGCCGGCAAAACGGTGCACACCCGTTTCCCGCCTGAGCCGAACGGCTATCTGCACATCGGCCACTGCAAGGCGCTGTGCATCGACTTCGGCACGGCGGAAAAGTTCGGCGGTCTCTGCAATCTGCGCATGGACGACACCAACCCCGCCAAGGAGGACACCGAGTTTGTCGACGCCATTCAGGAGGACATCCGCTGGCTCGGCTTTGACTGGGGCGACCGCTTCTTCTACGGCTCCGACTACTTTGAAAAGACCTATGAGCTGGCCGTCGGCCTCATCAAAAAGGGTCTCGCTTACGTCTGCGAGCTGACACCCGAGGAGTTTTCCGCTTACCGCGGCGACACGACGCACCCCGCCGTCAGCCCCTACCGCGACCGCCCGATTGAGGAATCGCTCGATCTCTTTGCGCGGATGCGCGCCGGGGAGTTCCCGGAGGGCAAGTATACGCTGCGCGCGAAGATCGATCTTGCGAGCGGCAACTTCAACATGCGCGACCCGGTGCTCTACCGCATCCGCTACATTGAGCACCACCGGCAGGGCACGAAGTGGTGCATCTTCCCGATGTACGATCTCGCCCACCCCATTCAGGACGCGCTCGAGGGCATCACGCACTCGCTCTGCTCACTCGAATACGAGGATCACCGCCCGCTTTATAACTGGGTCATTGAAAACTGCGACGTTCCGTCCAAGCCGCGCCAGATCGAGTTTGCCCGTCTCGGCATAAACTATACCGTGATGAGCAAGCGCAAGCTGCGCCGTCTGGTGGAGGAAGGCCGCGTCTCCGGCTGGGACGATCCCCGTATGCCGACGCTCTGCGGTCTGCGCCGCCGCGGCTATACGCCGCACTCCATCCGTGATTTCACCGACCGCATCGGCGTTTCCAAGGTCACGTCCACGGTGGACTACTCGCTGCTCGAAAGCTGTCTGCGCGATGATCTCAACGCGAACGCGAAGCGCGTTATGGCGGTGCTCCGTCCCGTGAAGCTCACGATCACGAACTACCCCGAAGGGCAGACCGAGCTTTTCGATATTGAAAATAACCCCGTCGCCGAAAATAGCGGCACGCGTCCGGTTTCGTTCTCCCGCACGCTCTGGGTCGAGCAGGACGACTTTATGGAAGAGCCGGTCAAGAAGTATAACCGCCTCTATCCGGGCAACGAGGTTCGTCTCAAGGGCGCTTACATCGTCCGCTGCACCGGCTGCGTCAAGGATGCAGACGGCAATGTGACCGAGATCCTCTGTGAGTACGATCCTGAGACCCGCGGCGGCAACACTCCCGACGGGCGCAAGGTACGCGGCACGATCCATTGGGTGGATGCGAATAACTGCGCCGACGCCGAGGTGCGGCTCTACGATATGCTCTTCTCCGACCCCGAGCCGGACGCGCCCGGCAAGGACTTCATCGACTGCCTGAACCCCAATTCGCTCGAAGTACTCACCGGCTGCAAGGTGGAAAAGTCGCTCGAGGACTGCACCGCCACGGATCGCTTCCAGTTTCTCCGTCTCGGCTACTTTGCGCCGGACAACAAGGACAGCGCCACCGGCCATCTCGTATTCAACCGCGCCGTCGCGCTCAAGGATTCGTTTAAAAAGGACTAAGATATGCAAGAAGCAGCAGCTCCGAAAATCGGAGTTGCTGCTTCTTTTTAACCGCCTCTCTCCTTGAGGGAGGTGGCTCGGCGTCAGCCGAGACGGAAGGAGTCACTCCCTCAGTCTCGCTGCGCTCGACAGCTCCCTCGTGGAGGGAGCCTTTGGAGAGGGAGCCCTTTTAAGCGCTCAAATCGATCCACAGAGCGGGACGGACGGCAGTTTTACCTGTGTAAAAGCTGCTGCCAACAATTTGACCGTTAATTCCGACACTTGCTAACTCCACTATCCATTCGCCGCTCGGCCGGAGCCACCACCAGCATTTGCCGTTTCTGGCAACCGCCACCCCGCTGGAAACAGCGTATTCTGTTGCTTCACACTCTCTTGCGCTGTCGGTGTCAAGATATATCTTCACTTCTATCGCACTCAGCAGAAACACTTTATCCTGTGCCACTTTGCTGGGATCTGTTTTGGAGTACGGAATATCTCCCACTAATATAGCTGTTTTCTCTTCCCCAGAAAAAGCTGCATCGAAAAAACTCTGATTCAGCCATTGACAGAGCGAGCATTTTTCCCACCCAACATGCGCATGTTCAGTGTCATACAGCTGACAATCCAGCGCGTACTTACTGATAACAAGCGGTCTGTTTTCTTCCTTCGTCAGTACAATCCACTCAACTGCTTCCTTACCATTGGAAACATTATTATCCTGCTCATATTTTCCAAACACGATCGTGTCTCCGACATTGGCATTAATTAAACTCTCTTTGACAGCCCGTTTCCTGTATCCGGGAATAATCATCTGAATCAGAAGCATCACCAAAGTGACACATACGCAAACGGTTGGAATGCCAATTGCTGCAATCCTTTTGGCCTTTTTTACTCTTTGGGCTTTCTTTTCGGCCTTGAGCCGTTCCACCGCGGCTCTCTCCTCCGCCTTTTTACAGGCGGCTTCGGCCTCCTCTTCGGCTTTTTTCCGCGCGGCAGCTTCCGCTTTCAAGCGCTCGTCCTTTTCCGCTGTCAACGCTTCGCGGTCAAAGGAAAGCAGCTCGACTTTCTCATTTCCTCAAACATGGCAGAAGCCTTCGTCCGCGTGGCACAGCGCGCCGCACGTGCAGAACCAGATATCCTTATACTCTTCCGGGAATACCTGCGCCTTGGCGCCATATTTCATCTGGTACTGCTTCACAAGCTCGCTCTCGCCGAGTACCCTGGAAAGCGGCTTCGGGCGCGGCAGAGCCGCCTGCTCCGCCCCGGCATAGTTCCAGACCGTATTGTCAGCGAAGCCCACGCAGGTGACAACAGCGGTAAAGGCGCGTATATTTCTCGCTCATGTACGCACCTCAGATTTCCGGGATCTCATCGTCGCTCACCGGCAGGCCAACAGACGCTGCGCCCGTTCCGCCGCGCCGATCAGGCAGCGCGATGACCATTGAGATACCGACCGCGCCAAACAGGAACGTCCACCAGAAATACTTCTTGCTTGTATACCCCTTTTCGTTCGCGATATACTCAAATTCCTTTCCGATGTAATACGCCACTACGGGCACTACGATCACTGCAATAATAATAACCGCTTCCATAGATTTACCCTCCATATCTTTTTCTTCGGGAAAACGTATAAACCCATTATAATATACACATATATACATGCAAGCCCAAAAACGCGTTTTTTGCGGATAAACGGCGGCGTCTCAAAAGAGACGCCGCCGCGAACTTGTCTTATTCGATTTACAGAATGGCCCGCCGGGATCTTATGCCGGTCTTACGACCAGGCGCTCGATCGGGCCGTCAGAGCTGAATTCCGTGATGGTAGCCAGAGCCCGGACATGGTAACCGTCGTAAACGGCATAGTAGTAAGCCTGGGTGTCGCTGACGATACGGGCATCCGTGATGCGAAAGTGGCGGAACAGGAAGCGGTTGTGGTAGAACATATCAATGACCTCGGGGCCGTAGGTGCTGACCAGAGGCTTGCCCGCGTCACGGGGCAATGATCCACGAAAATAGCCGTGGGAGAAAAGAGCTTGCTCAGCGCCAAAGCGTCCTGATTGGCCAGAGCGTCCACATACTGTCGAATCAAAGTCATGGTTTCCGCCTCCTTAATATACTTTCTCGCTGTTGAGCAGGGCGTCGGTGCCGCCGGTGATAACATAAACTCCCATACGTTGTCCATGTCCTTTCTTAGGGATTAAAACAGAGAATCTTCCTTGTGTTTTATATCATACACCGTGTATATTATCATACATCCGCCGCGTATTGCAATCTCCCAAAAGTATAGCCTCGCACGGCTGGAGGTTTTACGCCGCATAGAAATTATTTCCGCTTTTGTCTGGTAATTTGTCTATTTTCCCGTTGACAGATGCGCCGGGGCATGATAGTATACACGCCAGAAAAGACCTCTTTAAGTCGGTACAGAGCTGCCGGCAAGGCGTCGTAAGATGGAATCACGGTATCTTTATGCCGTGTCGCTGCGCCTTGTCCGGAATTGCCGGTCAAGGTTTTTTTGTTGTCAAAATGCCGGAAAGGATGTGGAATGCCATGAACTTCAAAGCCCAGATCATGGACGAGGCCGCCGTGGAGCGGACGCTCGTGCGCATTGCCCACCAGATCATTGAAAAGAACCACGGCACCGAAAATCTCTGCCTCATCGGCATCAAGACCCGCGGCATCCCTCTCGCCGAGCGGCTGGCGAGAAACATTGAAAAGATCGAGGGCGTCCGCGTCCCGGTCGGAAAACTGGACATCACGCTTTATCGGGACGATCTCACGCTCGTTGCCGATGCGCCCGTCGTTTCGGACACGCACATTCCCTTTGATGTAAAGGGAATGACCGTTGTGCTCTGTGACGACGTTATTTTTACGACCCGCACCGCCCGCGCGGCCATCGACGCGCTCATCTCCCTCGGCCGGCCGGCGCGCATCCAGCTCTTCGCTCTCATCGACCGCGGCCACGCCGAGTTTCCGATCAAGCCGGACTTTGTCGGCAAGAACATCCCCACTTCCCTGCGCGAAATCGTCGCGGTGCGCCTCGCCGAGTGCGACGGCGAAACGGGCGTTTCCATTTACGAGAAAGAATAAATTTTTATAAGGAGAGAACGATTATGACAAAGAAACAAATCGGATCCGAACCAATTTACGACGCGCGCTCCCTTGGCACGCCGCGCATGCTGGTGCTCGGATTGCAGCACATGTTTGCCATGTTCGGCGCGACCGTCCTTGTCCCGGCGCTCACCGGTCTGAACGTTGCCACCACGCTGCTCTTCGCCGGTCTCGGCACGCTGCTCTTCCATCTGCTCACCAAGGGTAAGGTCCCCGCGTTCCTCGGCTCTTCGTTCGCATTCATCGGCGGCTACGCTGCCATCGCCCCGAACAAGGAACCCGAACTTCTCGTTTACGCCTGCGTCGGCGTTGCGGCGGCGGGTCTCATGTACGTCGTCCTCTCCGCTCTCTTCAAGGCCTTCGGCGTGAAGAAGGTCATGCGCTTTTTCCCCCCGATCGTCACCGGCCCGATCATCATTGCCATCGGCCTGACGCTCTCCTCCTCCGCGATCACCAACTGCTCCGCCAACTGGCTCGTCGCCGTCGTCGCCATCGCGATCGTCATCGGCTTCAACATGTGGGGCAAGGGCATGACCAAGATCATCCCCATCCTGCTCGGCGTTCTCGGCTCCTATGTCTTCGCGCTGATCGTTGACCCCGCCGCCCGTGCCAAGGTCGTTGAGGCCGTCGGCGAGGCCGCCTGGATCGGCTTCCCCATCTACGGCGAGCGCACCGTGTTCTCCCTGTTCTCTGCCGCCGACTTCGACAGCGGCCTTCTCGTGAGCGCCATCTTCACGATCGTCCCGCTCTCTCTTGCCACGATGGTCGAGCACATCGGCGACATCTGCGCCATCTCCTCCACGGTTGAAAAGAACTACATGGTCGACCCCGGCTTCCACCGCACGCTCCTCGGCGACGGTCTCGCTACGACGCTCGCCGCTCTCTTCGGCGCTCCCGCCAACACCACCTACGGCGAAAATACCGGCGTTCTCGCCCTGACCCGCGTCTACGATCCCGCTGTCATCCGCATCGCTGCGGTGTTCGCTGTCATCGTGTCCTTCTGCCCGAAGTTCTCCGCTCTCGTCTCCGCGATGCCCACCGCCACGATCGGCGGCGTGTCCCTCGTCCTCTACGGCATGATCTCCGCGGTCGGCGTGCGCAACGTCGTGGAAAACAACGTGGACTTCTCCAACACCCGCAACATCATCATCGCCGCGCTCATCCTCGTCCTCGCGATCGGCATCACCTACACCGCCCCCATCCAGATCGGTATCGTGAGCTTCTCCGGTCTTGCGGTCGCCTCCATCGTGGGCATCGTGCTCAACGCCATCCTGCCCGGCAAGGACTACGAGTTCGTGCAGGAGGACAAGGGTTCCACCTCCGTGGACTTCAAAGTGTGATATCTCTCCGCCTCTCTTAAATATCTTCCCTGTAAAGGGGGACGCGCCGTATCCGCGGCGCGTCTCTCTTTTTGCCGATTCCGGCGTTGCCTTTTTCATCGAAGCGTGATAACATAGTTTTGTATGGAGTGTGATGATCATGGAAGCGATGGACAGACTGCAAAAGGAATGTCTCTCCTGCCGGGACTGCCCGCTTTCGCAGGGGCGGCACAACGTTGTTTTCGGCGTCGGTGATCCCGAGAGCGAGCTGATGTTCATCGGCGAGGGGCCGGGCGAGCAGGAAGATCTGCAGGGCGAGCCGTTTGTCGGCCCGGCGGGAAAGCTGCTCGACGATATGCTCGAAATGATCGATCTCGACCGCTCGCGCGTTTACATTGCGAACGTCGTCAAGTGCCGTCCGCCGCACAACCGCGATCCTCTCAACGAGGAACAGGCAGCCTGCCGCCGCTGGCTGGATGCGCAGCGCGATCTGATCCGTCCGAAGCTTATCGTATGTCTCGGGCGCATCGCCGCGATGGCCATCATCAAGCCGGACTTTCGCATCACACGCGAGCACGGCCAATGGTTCGACATTGAAAGCGCCCGCGCCATGGCAATTTACCATCCGTCTGCGCTGCTGCGCGACATCACCAAACGCCCGGAAACGTTTGCCGATCTACGCTCGCTTCGCAGCGAGGCCAAGCGCGTATGCGAACGGCTCTATAAATAAAATAACAAAACGGAAAGGCTTTTTCTTATGAGCGAATTTCAGCCCATCGGGCTGCAGCACAAACCGCTGTTCGATGAAACGCTTGGCTGGGAGGATTCCAAAAGCTCCTCGGACAGCTTCGGAAACGTATTTCTCTGGGACATTCTCTGCCGCCGCAATGTCGCCGTTCTCGGCGATCGCCTCGGCATCGAATACCTTTGCCCTAAGGGGGCATTCTACGCCTATCCCTCCGGCCGGGGTGAGCTTGCTCCCGCGATCGAAACGCTTCGCGCGCGTGCCGCAGAGCACAAGCGGCCTCTCTATCTGGAAGGTGTGACCGCGCCGCAGCGCGCCGCGCTGGAAGCGGCACTGCCGGGGAAGTTCCGCTTTTTTGAGGATCGTGACGACGCCGATTACATGTACTCTGTCGAATCGTTCGCAACGCTCTCTGGGAAGAAGCTCCACGGCAAGCGGAATTTCTGCAACCGGTTTGAAGCATCGCACGACTGGCATTACGAAGCCCTATCTCCTGCCGCGTTTGACGACTGCCGCAGCCTGCTCCAGAGCTGGGATGCCGAGAAGGACGGCGGGAATGCAGAGGAAAATGAGGCCATCGAACGGATGTTCCAGTATTGGGACTCGCTCGGCATGGCCGGCGGTATTCTCTATGCCGACGGCAAGCCCGCAGCATTCACCGCCGGGGAACGGCTCGGCGGCGACACGATCGACGTGCATTTTGAAAAGGCTCTCGACGATCTCCCCGGCGCGTACCCGATGATTGCGCGGGAGTTTGCCCGGCAGCTGCAAAGGGATTTTCCGGAGATCCGGTATCTTAACCGCGAGGAAGATATGGGCATCCCCGGTCTTCGAAAAGCGAAAGAGGAGTGGTATCCGATGTTCATGATCGACAAATTCACCGCTCTCTGGCTGGAGGACGAAGCATGACGCCGCGTCCGTCCCGCGAGGGCGACGAAAAAGCGCTCAAAGCGCTTTGGCGCGAGGTGTTCGGCGATACGGACGAGTATATTGATACGTTCTTCCGCGAGGTCTATCGCCCCGGCATGGCGAGTGTGATCGAGGAGGACGGTACCGTCGCCGCGGCGGCGTATGCTGTGCCGTTCGGCGGCGTTCGGTACATTTACGCCGTGGCAACAAAGCCGGAGTATCGCGGCCGGGGCTATGGCCGCGCCGTAACGCTTGCCGCCGCCGGAGGAGAGCCGGCATATCTCTGCCCGGCAGATGCCACGCTCCGGTGCTGGTATGCGCTCACGATGCGCGCGAAAACGGTATCGTACCGCACGGACACGCCGCTTCCCGCTGCGCGCCGGAAGATCACGGCAGCGGAATTCAACGAGCGCCGCGAGATATGGCTGGACGGCATCCCGCACGCGAAGTACAGCGACGGGATATTGAAGCTCTTCTCCGTGACCGGGGAATTCTTCTGCGGCGAGCACGGCGATATCTATGCCGTAGACGGCGGCCGCGTGTGCGAGGCGCTTCCCGCGCGCGCAGGCGACGAGCCGTTTCTCATGGGGCTCAACGGCGCCGAGCCGATCTACTGGGGTCTGGCGCTGGAATAAGGATGAAAAAGGCTTCTCTCAGAGTTTGAGAGAAGCCTTTTTCTATTAGCGGGGGACCGATTAACCCCTCAGTCAGCCTTACGGCTGCCAACTCCCCTATCGAGGGGAGCCAAGTTGGTTTTTCGCAAGCTTACTTGCCTCCCCTAACAGGGGAGGCGGATTTTGCCAAAGGCAAAAGACGAAGGGGTTTTCTCCACATTATTCCGCGTTCAGATAATACACCGTTAAAAGATCAACACATGCGCCGTAGCTCTGCATGCCGCGGTAATCGCCGTAGGTTTGCAGGAAGGATTCGTAGACCTTTTCGGAAACATCCGCCGCTGGCGTCTCAAACTGCTTCCAGTAAGCGTTGTTCGCAGTCAGATCGGCGCGCACAGCCTCGCTGAGTGAAGAGTATACCTCGTGCCAGGCGTCGTAATCCGCGCTGTAGAGCGCGTTGCCGAGGTAAATATAGGCGAGCAGCGCGCCGGAGTAGCGGTACTCATCGTCGCCGCTTTCC
The DNA here is from genome assembly GCA_934511165.1 of uncultured Oscillospiraceae bacterium. Lineage (GTDB taxonomy): Bacteria > Bacillota > Clostridia > Oscillospirales > Oscillospiraceae > Apopatocola. The sequence continues at coordinate 11,789 of CAKSWA010000003.1, forward strand.
ATACACGCGACAACGGCGCAGAAGTTTGCCTCGTCCTCGCGCGCCACACCGTGCAGGTGCGCCAGTTCGTGCGCGATGGTGGACGGCAGCAAGCACACGGGCGAATCGGCATTGAGATTCGCTTCCGCCGTATACGGGAAAAAGAAACCGGTATAGTGGATATAGCTCAAAAGGCGCGAGAGCACCACGGGCTTTGCCCGCACCGCCGGGGCGGCAAGGCACGGGAAGGTCTGCTCCGCGCCCTCATAGATATCCGCAGAGCGGCGGAAGATTGCGTCCTTATCCATGGCGCACACGCCGTTCCTGTCGCGCTCTGTGCGCTCTGCCAGCGTATTGGCCTGCGCGGCGAAGTACTTCGTCACGGTTTCCAGCTCCTGCACGGAGACATCGCGCCGCTTCAGCCCGGTCTGCTCGGTGAAGCTGTCGGAATAATAAAGCACGCCCCACCACAGGCAGAAGAGCGCAAACAGCGCCGCCGAGACGGAAAGGATTGTCATCCCCGTGCGGTAAGCCTTCGCCCAGCGCCGCAGGATAAGCCGTACGAGCAAGACGATGAGCAGCACAACGCCGAGCGTCACGAGGAAGAGGATGACCCACTCCGTCACGGAAAACGGCACGGCGGAGAAGAGCCGTCCCGCAAAGGCGTGCCACGGGCGCACAAGCGTCCGGCAGAGGGCATTCATGACCGCCTTGTTGCCGCGCAGCAGGAAGTACGCCGCAAGCCACGCGAGCGACACGAGCAGCACAACATGGCGCGCCGGACACAGCCGCCATAGCGACCGAAACGTTATTTTCTTTTTCTCCGTTGTTTCCATATCTGGCATTTTACTCCGTCCGGCTTTGAAAGGCAACCGGTAAAAAAAGACGGAGCAGAGGTATCCTCCGCTCCGTCCAAAATTTTATTCCTTATCAAGTGGTCTCGTCGCCGAAATCAAAATACTCCGGCATGGTGCCATTCATGCGCGGCACATACCAATCGTCGTAGTAATACGGCATCATCTGAGTATACGGCATATCCTCGCAGCTATCGCTGCGTACGTCCTCCCAACTCATGCCCCACGGGCGGAGGAAGATCATATAGTCGATCCAACTGCCGCTGTCATCGGGATCGACTGCTTTAGCACGAATGTAGATCATCTGGTCAAACCGGCTGACGATAGAGTCGGCAGGGTCAACGATCCAATCACCGCTGTTAACATCGTCGATCAAGAAGTAACCAGACTCCGAAAGCATACGCCCCTTATCCGATTTTCCCGGCTTGAAGGTCACATCGATATAGCCAAGATTCGTTCCTTCCTCGCAGGTATCGTCCCAGATATCCACAAGGCCGGTGTCACCGTCCACCCTGATCGTGGCGCATACGTCCGCCCAGGAGTCCACAATATCTGCATATTCTCCGCCAGCATCGTAAACCACCCACCAGCCGTACCAGTCGCCGTCCCACCAGGAGTAGGCCGACTCCACAGGTGCAGCGGTCGTTTCCGGTGCCGTGCTAACCGGAGCTTCTGTCGCAGCGGGCTCTTTGACCGCCGGGGCTGCCGTTCCCTCTTTGTAGAACACCAGGTTCACGCCGGAATCCATAACGTCCTCCAGCGTAAGGCGGTTATCCACGAGCCAGCCCTCCAGATCCTCATCGCCCTGAAGATTGATCTCGATCTCGCCGTCGCTTTCCAGCTCATACCGGCAGGTCTCGGTCTCGCCGTCGACCATTACACGGCACTTGTTTTTGGAAAGGAGCTCAATGGAAAAGCCATTCGCCCACATATCCTCGATCTCCACGCGGCTTCCCGCATAGGTGCCGTAGGAAGCAACATACACGCCGTAGGTCGGATCATCCGCGTCGTCACTTCCGAAAAAGCCGATCAGGATCACCGCGACCGCAAGGACGCCGATGATAATGAGGATGATGGGCAGAATCGCCGTTTTCCTTTTCGGGGGCTGGCTGCCGCCGGGAATATCGCGCGGCGGGCGGGGCGGCTGCGTGCCGTTGGGGCTGGCGGCGGCAGGATCGTAAGAATACGTGCTGCGCGTGATCTCCGGCGAGTACGAGCCGGACGAAGCGGTATTTTGCGCCGCCGGGGTATACGTATAGTCGTTCGCCGGGGTATACGGCGGAGTGTACGAGCCGGTATCCTCCGGCGTGCCGGACGGCGGATTCGTCCCGGCGTCTGCCGGGGCGGAGTATGTATAGTTGCTGTCGGAGAGCGTGGGCGGCGTGAACAGCGGTTCGTCCGCCGGAGCGGACGGCGGTGCTTCCACCTTTGTGCCGCACTCGGGACAGAACTTTGCGTCGTCCGTCAGCTTGCTGCCGCAATTGGGGCAAAATGCCATAGAGCGTTCCTCCTTGATTGTCTCATTTCTCGGATGGACCCATTATCCCACATTATCGGATGTTTTTCAACAAGGAAAAACGCGCTGCTTCGTCAAAAAGCAGCGCGTTTTCTCTTTGGAAAAAATTACAGGCTCGCCTTGGCCTTCTCGCACAGGGCGGTGAAAGCGGCGGCATCGTGGATCGCGAGCTCGGAGAGCATCTTGCGGTTCATGTCGATGCCAGCCTTCTTCAGGCCGTGCATGAAGGTGGAGTAGTTCATGCCGTTCATCTTGCAGCCGGCGCTGATACGGGTAATCCACAGCTGGCGGAAGTCGCGCTTCTTGAGCTTGCGGCCGACGTAAGCGTAACGGCCGGACTTCATCAGCTGCTGGTTAGCCATCTTATAGTGACGGGACTTGTTTCCCCAATAACCCTTGGCAAGACCCAGCTTTTTATTTCTTCTCTTGCGCGTCATCATCGCGCCTTTGACTCTGGCCATCTTTCAGTCCTCCTTATTTGTACGGAATCATCTGCTTGATCGTGGGCGCGGTGGTGGCGTCCGCGTAGGCGCCCTGACGGAGGCCTCTCTTGCGCTTGGTGCTCTTCTTGTTGAGAATGTGGCTCTTAAAAGCGTGGGCGCGCTTGACCTTGCCGGTCTTGGTGAGATTGAATCTCTTCTTCGCGCCGCTGTGCGATTTCAGTTTCGGCATCTCGGAATATCTCCTTTACTTTTTGTTTGCTTGTTTGTCGGGGGCCTTGGGGGAAAGGAACATGAACATATTCCGTCCCTCCATTTTTGGGTTTTTGTCCATGGTGGCGATCTCGGCACACTGGGCGGCAAAATTCGTGAGAAGCTGCTCGCCAATGTTGGTGTGCGCCATTTCACGGCCGCGGAAACGCACCGTGACCTTCAGCCGGTCGCCGTCCAGGAGGAATTTCTGTCCGTTCTTCAGCTTGGTATTGAAATCGTTCTCGCCAATGCCCGGGGACATGCGGATCTCTTTGATCTCAATGATGCGCTGATTCTTACGGGCTTCCTTTTCCTTTTTGGTCTGCTCAAAGCGGAATTTGCCGTAGTCCATGATCTTGCACACGGGCGGCTTTGCCTGCGGAGAGATCAGAACAAGGTCCATCTCCCGCTCTTCAGCGATGCGGAGCGCCTGCTCGCCGGACATAACGCCGAGCTGCTCGCCTTCTTCACTGATCAGGCGAACTTCCGGTTCGCGGATCTCTTCGTTGAGCAAATGATTCTGGGTAGCGATCGTTAAACACCTCCAAATAAGTCGCCGGCGCTCTCGCGCCTTTTCATGGATGCAAAAAAGCGGATACGCAAACCGCATCCGCACACACTCCGACCCCATACAAAATAGAGCCAAAAAATGTTGACCGCGGCGCGCGCTGGGCGGCCGGGTGAGACCGGAAACGATCTGCTTTCTTTTAAGCAGGGATATTATAGCTGTAGGGATACGAAATGTCAAGGGGAAGAGCAAAAGAAATTTGCTCTTCCTCCTGGAATTTCAAGTATTTTTTACTCGGCCTTTTCCTCTTCGAGCTGCTTGGCAATCTTTACGATGCGGCTCGTGCCGAGGCGCTCCGCGCCAAGCTCGATGAAATGCTCGGCATCCTCAATGGAGGAGATGCCGCCCGCGGCCTTGACCTTGACGGAAGGAGCGCAATGCGCGCGCATGAGCGCCACATCGTCAAACGTCGCGCCGCCCTTCGAAAAGCCGGTGGAGGTTTTGATATACTCCGCACCGCTCGCCGACACGATCTCGCAGAGCTTGATCTTCTCCTCATCCGTGAGCAGGCAGCACTCGATGATGACCTTCAAAAGCTTCCCGCCGCACGCGGCCTTGATGCGGACGATCTCGTCGAGCTGCATGTCCCAGCACTGATCCTTCACCATGCCGAGATTGATGACCGTATCGATCTCGTCTGCGCCGTTTTTCACGGCGTCCTCGGTCTCAAAGACCTTGGAAGCGGTGGTGTTGTAGCCGTTTGGAAACCCGATGACGGTACAAATCTTCATCTGGCCGTTTACATAACGCTTGGCCCCCGCCACGTGCGCGGGCGGAATGCAGACGGAGGCGCAGCCGAAGCGAATCGCGTCATCGCACAGCGCGCGGATCTCCGCGGCGGTGCAGTCGGTACGGAGGAGCGTATGGTCGCAGCGGGCAAGAATGTCTTTTATATCCATGATGTTCTGCCTTTCCTTCCTTGTTTTGTTGTCTGCATCATATCACACGCACGCGAAAGAAACAAGGCATTTTGTCCCGCGGGTGTGAATAGGCTATGGCGAGGTGTTACAAATGGATGAAATGCAAACCAACAACCGCGTCATTCTCTGCGGCACGCCGCTTTCTTCCCCGGTTTTTTCCCACGCCAGCCGTCTTGAACCGTTCTACACATTCCCGCTGGAGGTTGCGCGGCTCTCCGGCACGGTGGACACGATCAATGTTCTGCTGCGCGAAGAGCTGCTGCCGGAACTGAAGCCCTCGCGCGCGGGGCTCATCCGCGTCGCGGGCGAGGTACGCTCGTTCAACAACCACAGCGGCGAGGGCAGCAAGCTTGTCATCAGCGTGTTTGCCCGCGAGCTGTCCCCGCCGGAAACACCCGTATGGGTCAACGAGGTGGAGCTGACCGGCACGCTCTGCAAAAGTCCGAACCGGCGCACCACGCCGATGGGGCGGGAAATCTGCGATCTGATGCTTGCCGTCAACCGGCTTTACGGGCGCAGCGACTATCTTCCCTGCATCGTCTGGGGAGAAAACGCGCGCCGCGCCGCGCTCTGGGATGTCGGCACGCGCGTGCATCTGCTCGGGCGCATCCAGAGCCGCGAGTACATAAAAAATCTCGACGGGCAGGCGGTACGCCGCACGGCGTACGAAATCTCCGTTTCGGACATTGCGGCGCTCCCGGCAGAATGACAGAAGAGCCGCGGATTGGTCCGCGGCTCTCAGATTTCCGTATGGAATTACTTGTTGAAGATCTTGAAGATCGTGTCAAACGGATCCTCGCCGTCCTCTTCCGGGGCGGGAACCGCCGCGGGCTCCTTCTGGCTCTCGGCACGGTCGCGCGCGTCGGTGAAGAGGTTCGCGTCGCGCGGCTCTTCGATCTTGACGGTTTCGGGCTTTTTCTCGTCAAAGCCGGTGGCAATGACGGTGACGACGATCTCATCATCGAGAGAATCGTCAAAGCTCGCGCCGAAGATGATATTGGCTTCCGGATGCGCCGCGCCCTGCACGAGCATGGCAGCCGCCTCAACATCGTCGAGTCCCATTTCCTTGGAGCCGGTGATGTTGATAAGCACGCCGCGCGCGCCATCGATGGAGGTCTCCATCAGCGGGCTGGAAACGGCCATCTTCGCGGCGTCCTCCGCCTTGTTCTTTCCGGCAGCACGGCCGACGCCCATGTGCGCAAGACCCGCGCCCTTCATAACGGCGGTCACGTCGGCAAAGTCAAGGTTAATAAACCCGGTATTTTTGATAAGCTCGGAGATGCTGCTCACGGCCTTGATGAGGACATCGTCCGCGATCTCAAAGGCGTTCGCAAGCGTGACCTTCTCGGGGCTGGCGTATTTCAGCCGGTCGTTGGGGATGATGAGGAGGCTGTCCACGCGCCCCATCAGCTCGCTGACGCCCTGCTGCGCCTGGAGAGCGCGGCGGCGGCCCTCCCAGGAAAACGGACGGGTCACAACGCCGACGGTGAGGATGCCGGCGTCCTTCGCAGCCTCGGCCACGACCGGAGCCGCGCCCGTGCCGGTGCCGCCGCCCATACCGGCGGTGAGGAACACCATGTCGGTACCCTCGAGCGCCTCGGAAATCGCGTTGCGGCTCTCCTCGGCGGCGCGCTTGCCGACATCGGGATCGGAGCCCGCGCCCTGGCCATGCGTCAGCTTTTCGCCGATCTGGATGGTCTGCTTCGCGCCGGAAACGGCAAGAGCCTGCTTATCGGTATTGACCGCGATGAACTCCACGCCCTTCGTATCGCCGGCCGCCATGCGGTTGACAACATTGTTGCCGGCGCCGCCGATGCCGATGACTTTGATGGTGACAACGTTCTCCGCGTCTTTGGTGATTGCCATTCTATATACCCTCCCGGTTCCTATTTGGGGTTTATACTCATACTCTTGTCATTTTATAACGTTTTTAACCGCAGGTCAACAGCATTATGTTGACCTGCGGCTGGTTTTTGTAACAAATTTGAAAAGAAATCCGCCTTTTTTGCTCAGTCGGGGCTAAAGGTCCAGGCGCTGCCGTTCGTATAATAGAGCGTTCCGGCGTCCTCCGCGGCAAGCTGGGAGACGACATTTTTGAGCATGGCAACGCGGTAGAGCATCTCTCCCTCCGCGCCGAGATACACCGTCAGGCGGCCGTCGTAGCGCAGCGAGGGGTTTGCCGGATCGCGGAGGTCGATCCACTCCACAAGATCGGAAACCTCCTCCGCACGAAGCGCCGGGAGGATCTCCTGCAAAACGGCAAGGCGCTCGGCGTCCGTGCCCTCGACGAGCATATCCTCGCCCTCGAGCGCCGTCATCGGTTCCAGCGAGCGGATCTCCGGGTATTTCTCCGCCGTGAGAGAATCGGTCGTACCGAGCATTTTTCCGCGGCGGTCAAGCAGCCAATAGTCCTCGTCAATGACCATATACGCCGCGGGGGCAGAGCCCTCCGCCTGGATGACGATCTTGTTCGGAAGCTGACGCGTGATGCTCACGGTGTCCATGTACGGCAGATCGGAGAAAATCATGCTTGCCGCCTTGAAGCGGTCAATAAAGAAGAGGTTCGCGCCGCGCTCCACGCCGGAGGCGTTGATGATCTCCTCATCGGTATACTCCGAGGCGTTGATGACCTCGATCCGGGAGACGCGAAACGCAAGACTCATCACCAGAATAACGACAAAGAAAAGCAAAACGAGAACCATCGGCCCGTACCACGGGCTGCGGCGCTTTACTTTATTGTGCTGACTGAATTCCATTTCCGATGCCATGTTCTGCTCCTTTTGTGTGGGTATCCCTTGTATGGTTATCCTTCCTCGCGCCAGACCGAAGCGCCAAGCGAGCGCAGCGCCTCGTTGAGCGATTCATAGCCGCGCAGGATGTGGCCTGCATCCGCCACGGTGCTCTCCCCTTCCGCACCGAGCGCTGCGGCCACAAGCGCTGCGCCGCCGCGAAGATCGGGGCTTTTCAGGGAAGCGCCGTGCAGCGTCTCCACGCCGGTCACGAGCGCCATCGGCCCGCGCAGAACGATCTGCGCGCCGAGAGCGCGCATCTCCTCGGCATGGCGGTAGCGGCCGGAGAAAATATTTTCAATGAATATGGCCGGTTTCGTGCACCGGAGCGATGCCGCCATCAGCAGGGGCGCGGCGTCCGTCGGGAAGCCGGGATACGGTCTTGTGACGATCGCGCCGGGCGAGGCCGGGCGGCCGTGCGACGCCATATGTATGCGCTCTCCGTGTGCGCTCACGGCGCAGCCCATTGCGCGCAGCGCGTCGAGCACCGGGACGAGCTGTCCGGGCGCGGCGCCGGTGAGCTCGATCTCGCCGCCGGCGCACGCCGTGCAGCAGAGATACGTTGCCGCGGCGATCCGGTCAGGCGGGATACGAAGTCCCGCATGGTCGCGCGGGGAAAACCCGGTGATCCGGATAACCGGCGAGCCTGCGCCGGATATTTCCGCGCCAAGCGCGCGGAGATAGCTTTGCAGCGTTTCGATCTCCGGCTCGCGGGCGGCGTTATAAATGACAGTCATGCCTTCCGCCGCGCAGGCGGCAATCATGGCGTTCTCCGTTGCGCCGACGCTCGGAAGCGCAAGCGATATCTCCGCGCCGCGAAGGTGCGAGGCGCGGCACACGATGCTGTCCTCGCCCTCCTCGATCTCTGCGCCGAGCCGCCGCAAGGCGTGCAGATGGAGATCGATCGGCCGCGGGCCAAGCTCGCAGCCGCCGGGAAGCGATACCTCCGCCTCGCCGAAGCGGGCGAGCAGCGGGCCGAGAAAAATCACGGAGGAGCGCATCCGGTGCATCAGCTCGCGCGGAATGTCGCACCGCGTGGGCGCGGTCGTATCGATGGAGAGCGCGTCGCCGCAGCGCGCCGCGGTACAGCCGAGATAGCGGAGAATGTCCATTGCCGCGTCAACGTCGCTCAGATTCGGGCAGTTGAGCAGCTCTGTTTCCGCGCCGCAGAGAAGCGACGCCGCAATCACCGGCAAAACCGCGTTTTTCGAGCCCTGTACGCGGATCTGTCCGCGAAGCGGCGATCCGCCGGTTATATGCCATATACTCATAGTTCTTCCCCCGCACAGCATTTTCAAGCCATACTATGCAGAGGAAGCGCCGTTTGCCAAATTACTCCCCGGCGGCGAGAGAGAGGACGATGGATGTGATCTCGTCGGTGGCGTTCTCCACAGCAAGATCGCGCATATGCTCTTCCATTTCGGCGAGCTTATCGCGATCTGCCAAAAGGCCGGTGATCGTTGAGAGCATCACATCGGCTCCGGCGTCGCTCTCAAGCAGGACGACAGCGCCGCCGCCGCGCTCGAGCACGCGGGCATTTTTCTCCTGGTGGTTGTTCACCACGTTCGGACTCGGCACAAGGATGGCCGGTTTTCCGATGGCGGTGAGCTCGGCGAGCGTGGAGGCGCCGCTCCGGCAGAGGACAATGTCCGCCGCCGCCATGAGAAGGGGCATATCATAAATATAGTCCACCACGTCAAACCCGGCTTCCTTCCAGCCGGAGAGGCCGAGTTCGTCGCTCATGTACTCCGTCATGCTCTTTATGCCGCGCTTGCCCGCCGAGTGGACGAGCCGGAACGGGCGCTCCCCGCCGTCCATGGCAAGGGCGATCATGCGCGCGACGGTCTTGTTCATCTCCGTTGCGCCGAGACTGCCCCACACGGAAACAACGAGCGGTTCGTCCTCCGCGATGCCGAGCGCGTGGCGCGCGGCGCTCTTATCCGAGCGCATGAAGCCAAGGCGCACGGGTGTTCCGGTCACAATGACCTTTTCGGGGTGCTTATAGTTTTCCCGCGCCTCGGCAAAGCCGACCATGATCTTATCCACGCTCTTTTCAAGCTGCCGCGTCGTGAGGCCGGGCTCGGCGTTGCTCTCGTGCACGACGGTGGGAATGCCGAGCTTTGCCGCCTCGTGCAACACCGGGTAGCAGACATACCCGCCGGTGCCGACGACAACGTCCGGCTGAAATTCCTTGATGATTTTCCGGCACGCAGGGCCGGACTTGAGGAGGTCGGAAACGAACTTTATATTATGCTTAATGCCCTCCACCGAGAGCGACCGGCTCAGATTGCTCACCGGTACGCCGCGGATCTTGTAGCCCTCGCGGGGGACAAGCTCCATTTCCATTTTGCCGAGAGCGCCGATGAAAAGGATCTCGCTGTCCGGCAGAAGCTCACGGATGCGCCCCGCAACGCCGACGGCGGGGTTTACATGGCCCGCGGTGCCGCCGCAGGCAAATAGAAAACGCATAGGTCATTCCTCGATTTTTTGATTTTTTACTTTATGGAAAAGCTCCCGCGGTGCGTAAGCCGCGCAGGGGTTTTCCCTCGATATGCTCAGCAGTATCCCCGCCTCGCCCATCTGGATAAGAAGCGCCGTTCCGCCGTAGCTGAAAAACGGCAGCGAGATGCCGGTGCAGGGAACGAGATTCGTACACACCGCAACGTTCAGCACAACCTGCAGCGCGAGCATCGTGGTGATGCCGCAGCCGACGAGGAAGCTGAAGCGGTCATTGCTCTGCATGGAGAGCCAGTACCCGCGCACGATGAGCATGGCGAAGAGAAGAAGGATCGCCGAAGCGCCGATGAACCCCAGCTCCTCGCACACAACGGAGAAAATGAAGTCGTTGTGCTCCTCGGGAAGATACAGGTACTTCTGGCGGCTCATGCCGAGACCGAGCCCGGAGAGCCCGCCGGAGCCGATCGCATAGAGCGACTGGACGATCTGCCAGCCGTCGCCGGTGAGATCGGAGAAGGGGTCGCGAAAAGACGCCACGCGCGCGGCAACATACGGCACGAACAGCACCGCAACCACCGCGCCGAGAAGCAGAACGCTCGCCGCGCCGATGAACCAGTGCAGCCGCACGCCGCCGAGAAAGAGCATGGCCGCGCCGATGGCAAGGATGATAATCGTGGCGGAGAAGTGCGGTTCGAGCACGAGCAGCGCCGAAACGACCGCCAGGATCGCCGCGAACGGCGCGATGCCGTACCGGAAGGTACGCATCCGGTCCTTATATTTGCATATCAGCGCCGAAAAGTAAAGAATAATTGCGATTTTTGTAATTTCTGACGGTTGGAACGTCGTAAAGCCAAGGCTTATCCACCGTCTTGCGCCGTTTACCACCGTGCCGATGACCAATACTGCCGCGAGACTGACAAGAGAGACGATCAGCAGCGGCAGAGCGCAGGCGCGGTAAACGCGCATCGGGATGCGCGAGGCGATGAGCATCACGCACACCCCCGCCGCAGCGAAGATGGCCTGCCGGGAGAAGAAATACACCGGGTTGTGCCCGGTCTCGCCCTGCAGGTCGTAATAAGCGCTTGCAAAGCTCGCCGAGAGCACCATCACCACGCCAATGCCGAGCAGCGTCAGCGTGATAACAAGGAAAGGCAGATCCGCCCTGCGGTCTGCCTTACCCGTTTTGACCGGCGCTGTGCCGGTCGAAGTATGATCCATGAGAGCCTCCGGTATTACCCTCTCAAAAGCTCAGAAGGAATAGCGCCCCGTTACGCCGAGAAGCGATACAACCGCCATCACGAACGTGATGCCCGCAAACAGGACGAAGATCTCTTTTTCTTTCCATTTCCGGCCCGTCCAGCCGCCCATTTCAAGATGGTGGTGGAAAGGCGCCATTTTGAATACGCGCTTGCCGTGGGAGAGCTTGAAATACGCCACCTGGATGATGTCCGAGAGCGTTTCAATGATCGGCATGATGCAAAGCGGGATGAGCAGCAGCGGCACATCCAGCGCAAACGCCAGACCCGAAATGCACCCGCCGAGGAAGAGCGAGCCGGTGTCGCCCATGAATACACGCGCGGGGTTGAAGTTGTAGATAAGGAACCCGAGCAGCGCGCCGACCATGCCGCTTGCGAAAATGCCCTGCGGCATATATTCCTTCCCCCAGCAGAACACGATGGCCGTGAAGCAGAGGAACACAGGCACGCATGTACCCGCCGCGAGGCCGTCCACGCCGTCGGTGATGTTCACGGCGTTCACGGTGCCGACGATGACGAACGCCGCAAAAATGAAGTACAGCGGCTCGGAGACCGGGACATAGGTGTTCCAGAACGGAATATAGAGATTGGGGCTCAGATAGCCGGTGAAGCGGAGCAGCAGCAGAAAACACGTGGCAGCAAGGAGCTGCAAAAGGAACTTCATCTTCGCGCTCAGGCCGAGATTCTGCTTGTGGCGCAGCTTTTCATAGTCGTCCAGAAAGCCGATCGCGCCGAACACAAGGCCGAACACCAAAACGAAAATGTGTCCCCACTCGCCGTTCGCCATGCAGGAGAAGCCGACCGTGAGACAAACGACCGCAACGGCGATGATGAACATCAGCCCGCCCATCGTGGGCGTGCCGGTCTTGCTCATGTGCCATGTGGGGCCGTCCTCCCGGATCGACTGCCCGGCTTTGATCTTCCGCAGATACGGTACCAAAACCGCGCCCACGGCGCTCGATATACAAAATCCGACAACAAGCGCCAATATCAGCTTCCAAGTCATTCTCTTTCCCCGTGCCTTTCCTCTTTTGCTTTGTCAGTTGCGCTTTGCGCGCTCGGCAAGATAGTCTGCGACGATCTCGCGCTCATCCATGTGAATTTTCTCATGGCCGATGATCTGATAGTCCTCGTGCCCTTTGCCGCAAAGCAGGATCACGTCGCCCGGCTCATGGTGGTCGATCGCCCAGCGGATAGCCTCCGGCCGGTCACAGATGACCTTGTAGGGCGCTTTTCCCGCGCGCACACCGGGCAGGATCTCCTCAATGATGCTCATGGGATCCTCGGTGCGCGGATTGTCGCTCGTGACGATGACGAAATCGGCGATGTCCGCGGAGATTTTCCCCATGATCGGGCGCTTCTTCCGGTCGCGGTCGCCGCCCGCGCCGAAGAGCATCACGAGCCGCTTCGGCGCGATGCCGCGCAGCGTTGTGAGAACATTTTCGATGGCGTCCGGCGTGACGGCATAGTCAATGAAAATGCTGTAATCGCCGTCCGTCGGCACCGGCTCCACGCGCCCCTTCGCGCCGTGCGCCGTTTCGAGCGCCGCGGCCGCATCGGCAAGCGGCACGCCGAGCAGCCGCGCGCAGGCGATGGCCGCGAGCGCATTGTACACCGAAAACTGTCCCGGCAGGTTCGTCTTTACGCGGACAAGCTCGCCCTCCTCCAGCGCGCAGAAGCGCACGCCGCTCGGCGCGAGACGGATATCGCGCGCCGTGAGCGAGGCGCTGTCGCTCTTCGCAGAAAACGTATAAACCGGCTGCGGCGCGTCCTTCATAACGTTTTCCGTCCAGGGATCGTCCGCATTTGCCGCCGTCTTTTCGCACATGGGGAAGAGCATCGCCTTGGCCTTCGCATATTCCTCCATCGTGTTGTGGAAATCGAGATGATCCTGCGTCAGGTTCGTGAAGAGGCCGACGGCAAAATGCACGCCCGCCACGCGGCGCAGCACCAGCGAGTGAGAGGACACCTCCATCACGCAATGGGTGCATCCGGCGTCCGCCATCCGGCGGAAGAGCGCCTGCAGATCGCAGGATTCCGGCGTGGTGTGCTCGGCGTGGAATTCCTCGTCGCCGATCATGTTCGATATACTGCCAATAAGGCCGACCTTCGCGCCGAGGGTCTTTTCCAGAATCTGCTTGACGAGAATGGTCGTCGTCGTCTTGCCGTTCGTGCCGGTGATGCCGATGACCTTCATCTCCCGGCTGGGGTCGCCGTAGAAGTTCCGCGCCGAGAGCGCGAGACCGAGACGGCTGTCGTCCGTCTGAACATACGGCACATCCGCTGTGGGCGCTTCCTCGCACAGCACGGCGGCGCAGCCCTTCTCTACCGCCATGGGGATATATTTATGGCCGTCCGACTCATACCCGCGCACGGCGACGAAGAGATCGCCGCTTTTCACACGGCGGGAGTCATAACAGACGCCCGTGATCTCCGTATCGCCGGAGGCGGTCGCGGAGAGAACCTTTATTTCCTTGAGAATTTCCGAAAGTTTCATGATACTTCCTCATAATGTCCCGGCCGGATCAGTACCGGCCGTATGTATCGTTATCGTCGTTGACGATGCTGACTTCAATCACGCTGCCCGCAGGGACGCTCTTCCCCGCGCCGATGCTCTGAAACACAACGCGCACCGTGTCGCTGTCGGCAAGGATCGTGCTGTCCGAGCGGAGAAACAGCCCTCTGGCAAAGAGCGCCTCCCGCGCCTCGGTATACGTGAGCCCGGCGAGCTCCGGCACGGTTTCCTCTTGTATTTCCGGCGTCTCGCCGGTATAGACGAGCACCGTTGTGCCGCTCGCGACGACAATTCCTTTTCCCGGCAGCTGGCCGGTGACGATATCGCCCGTCCCCTCGATCCGGGCGGATAGCCCGGCTTCGCGGAGGAGCTTCACCGCTTCCTCAGGCGTTTTGCCGGTGAGGGGCGGCACGGCGCGGTCGATGTACTTCTCCTCCGCTTCGCTGTAGCGCGGCTGCACGCCGAGATACGGCAAAACTTCGCCGAGAACGCGCCCGACAACGGGCGCGGCCATCTGGCCGCCGGAAATATAGATGCCCGTCTCGTTCGATGGCGTATCCATCAAAATAAGACACACGACCTGCGGATCGTCTGCGGGCGCATAGCCGATGAAGGAGACAATGTATTCCTTCTTTCCTCCGGCGGCGTCCTGCGCCACCTTTTCGGAGGTGCCGGTTTTGCCCGCGATGTGATACCCGGCGACGTAGGCGTTTTTGCCGGTGCCCTGCTTTGTGTCGCACACGACCTGCTCCAGAATGGCGTTCACCTGCGCGCTCGTCTCCTCGGAAATGACCTGCCGGAGCACCTCCGGCTCGGTTTTCGATACGAGAGCGCCGGTGCCGTCCGTGACGGAATCGACGATGTACGGCTTCATGAGATACCCGCCGTTGCAGCAGGCGCTCACGGCGGTGATGAGCTGGAGGGGCGTGATGTTGAACGTCTGGCCGAACGACGCCGCAGCAAGCTGCGAGAAGTTTTCGCTGTTGCAGAAAACGCTGTGCGGCCACCAGATGCTGCCGCTCTCACCGGGAAGCGAGATGCCGGTCTTCCCTGTCAGGGAGGCGTCCGGGTTTTCGCTTGCGCGGAAAAAGCCGAAGCTTTCGCAGTAGCGGTAGAACGTTTCCTCGCCGATGCGAAGCCCCAGCGTGGCAAATGCGACGTTGCACGAGTGCTGCGCCGCCTGCGTGAGCGTCTGGGAGCCGTGGCCGATGGTTTTCCAGCATTTCAGGGGCTTGCCGCGCCCCTGCACCGTCATGCTGCCGCCGCAGTAAAAGCTGTCGGACGGCTTGGCAACGCCCTCTTCGAGCGCCATGGCAAGCGTGATGATCTTAAAGGTGGAGCCCGGTTCGTAGGTATCGGAAATGGCCTTGTTCCGCCATTGGGCAAGCTGCGCATCCTTTAAAAGCTGCGCCGCGGCGTCGGAATCGGCGGCCGCGTCGATCTCCGACTGGATGCCGGCGGAGACGCGCTGGTAATTGTTGAGATCAAAGTTTCCAAGCGATGCCATGGCAAGGATCGCGCCCGTTTTCGGGTCCATGATGATGCCGGCAGCGCCGTTTTGTATATCATAGTCCTGCACCGCCTGGGAAAGCTGCTTCTCCAGATAGTACTGGACGGTGGTATCGATTGTCAAGTGAAGATTGAGTCCGTCCTGCGCATCGACATAGTCCTCATAGCTTGTGAGGATCATGTCCGTTCCGGCGCTGTTCTTGAGCCGCAGGATGCTGCCGGCGGTGCCGGTCAGGAGATCGTTCTGTGTAAATTCCAGCCCCGCAAGGCCGGTGTTGTCCGCGCCGACGAAGCCGATGACGTGCGAGGCGAGGGAGGCATAGGGGTAATAGCGCTTCGTGTCCGGCTCAAGCTTCACTCCCTGCAGGTCGTACTCGTTTTTAAAGGCGCGCACCGCGTCCGCTTCCGTCTCCTCGATCTGGCGCTTGACCGTTTTATACCAGCTGCGCCGGTCGGCAGTCATCGTGAGAATTTTCTCCCGGTCTACGCCGAGGATTTCGGAAAGCCCGTCGGCAATGCGTTCGGCGTCCTCGCCGTTCATGGAGATTTCCGCAGGGCTCACGTACACGGTATACGTCGTCGCGCTCATCGCAAGAACGCGTCCCTCGCGATCGTAGATCGTCCCGCGCGAGGCAGGGATCGCCGTGCGGCGGAGCTGCTGCTGCAAAGCGGCGGTTTCCAGTTCATCGTGGCGCAATATCTGCAGCCGGAAAAGCTGGAACATCAGTACGGCAAAGGCCGCAATGCCGCACGCAGCAAGAAGAAACAGCGCGCGGCGGAGCATGGTACGGTTGGGTCGGCTGTTGGGCGGCATGGCGTTTCCTCCGGTTCAGGCAAATGCATCATTCTGAGGCATTATACCGCGCCGGAATTAAAAACATGCCACAACCGTGTCGAGGAGATTTTCCCAGAAAAGCCGCAGACCCTGTCCGCGGCGCTCGTGAAGCACCGTGGCCCGGTCGGAAAGCTCGGCGGTTCCGTTATTGCGCTGGTCAAGCCGCGGCGGCTGCATACCGAGCGTTTCCACGGCGTAGCTCTCCACGGCGGAAAGGCTCTCCGCTCTCTCGGTTTCCACAAGGAGCATCCGCTCCTCCGCTTTGAGCTCCGAGATTCGCTCCGATACGGCGACGAGCTCATCGTTCATCGCGGTGAGCTTTGCCTGTCCGGTCAGGGAGCCGACAAGGAGCAGCATGGCCGCGACCGCGGAGGCGCCAAAGGTAAGGGCGCTGCGGAAGGACTTTTTTCGCGCCGGTTTCTCCGCCGGTTCATCCTCTATGTGTCCGTCCCAGTACCGCCCGGCGAACCGCTCGGCGATCAGGGGCAGTTCCCTGGTGTCCTCGTCCGAAACGGGAAAGGCACACGTTGCTTCCGCGCTCTCGGCACAGGGGGTGAATACCGCGGTTTTTTCTTCGGTGATTTTCGCTTTCACAGCCGGTTCCTCTCAGAGCCTTTCGGCCACGCGCAGCCGCGCGCTGCGCGCGCGGGGGTTATCGTTCAATTCCTCTTCCGAGGCCGTAATCGGCTTCGTTACGGTTTTCATCGTCTGCACAAAGCCGCACACGCACACCGGAAAATCGCGCGGACAGGTGCAGCCGTCCTCGCGCTCACGGATGGCGGTTTTGACGATCCGATCTTCCAGCGAGTGGAAGCTGATGACGCACAGCCGCCCGCCGGAGGCGAGACGATCCATCGCAGCGAGGAGCATTTCCCGCTCCGCTTCCAGCTCGTCGTTCACGGCAATGCGGATGGCCTGAAAGCTGCGCTTGGCCGGATGCTGCTTTTCGCGCAGCGCCGCGCCGGGCATGGCGCTTTTGATGATATCAACGAGTTCAAGCGTTGTTTCAATGGGCTTCTTTTCCCGTGCGCGAACGATGTTTGCCGCGATGCGGTTGGCATACCGCTCCTCGCCATAGTCGCGCAGAATTCGCACAAGCTCGCGCTCCGGCCATGTGTTCACGACCGTCGAGGCCGTCACCGGCGCGCTTTGATCCATGCGCATGTCGAGCGGCGCATCCGCCATGTAGGAGAACCCGCGCTCGGCCTCGTCGAGCTGCGGCGAGGACACGCCGAGATCGAAGAGCATGCCGTTCACACGCTCGATGCCGAGATCGTCCAGAATTTTCCCGAGCGAGCGGAAATTGCCGCGGACGAACGTGATGCGGTCCGCCCACGGCGCAAGGCGCACCTTTGAGCGTTCGATGGCGGTTTCGTCCTGATCAATGGCGATAAGCCGCCCGGTCGTGAGACGCCTGGCAATCTCCATCGAGTGGCCGCCGAGACCGAGCGTACCGTCCACATAGATCCCGTCCGGCCGTATATTCAGATTTTCAATGCATTCGTGCAGAAGCACGCTTTTATGTTCCGGCATATCAAAACTCCAGCTCTTCCATGACGGCGGCGATGTTCTCCGGCGTCATTTCCGCGTCGTGGATCTCGTTCCAGCGCGCGCTATCCCAGAGCTCCGCATGGTTGTTGCAGCCAACGATGGTCACGTCCTTCGTAAGCCCGGCATAGTCCCGCAGATTCTGCGGCAGGAGGATACGCCCCTGCGCGTCCGCCTCGCAGCGCGCGGCGAAAGCGAAAAGCGGGCGCATTTTGCGCTGCTTTACAAACGGCATCGCGTCCACCTTATCGGAGAAGCGCTGCCAGCTCTCGGCGCTGTAGGCCGAAAGGCACCGATCCATCGAGAGCGTCACATAGAAAACGCCGCCCAGTTCGTCCCGCAGGCGGGACGGCACGGCCAGACGCCCCTTGGCATCAAGCGTGTGCATATATTCGCCGGTCATAAGCGGTGCCTCCTTCTCTGCGCTATTGTGGTTGCGCGTGACACTTTGCCCCACTTTGCCCCACTACGCTGTTTTATTATAAGAGGCGGCGGTAAAAAATGCAAGAGCTAAATTCCGTTCAAACGGCTCGTTTCCCGTGAAAATATATCTATATATTGCGGCAAAACGTGCAAAAGGAGCCGCCGGAGCGCACCATATGGTGCGCTCCGGCGGCTCCGGTTCCGTTATTGACAAATGGTTACGATTGGGCGGGCAAAATTCGCTTTTCAGGAGAATTTTCTCGCAAATCCGGAGGATTTAGCCGTTGATAAACTCGCTGTCCTCCACGTCCTGCAGCGTAACGTCCGCGGTGCCTTCCGGCTGCTCCGGAGCGGCGGCGGCGCGGAACTGCGCACGCGCCACGCGAACCTTTTCCAGAGACGCTGCAACGGTCTCCTCCGTCTGGCGGAGAGCGTCGTCCAGATAGCTGTTCGCCGCGCGCAGAAGCTCGCGGGACTTTGTTTCCGCCGTTTGGACAACCTCGTCGGCGCGGCGCTTGGCTTCTTTATAAACGCTCTGCTCATCAATCATCTGCGTGGCCTTGTCCTCAGCGCCGCGGCGGATGTTGTCCGCCTCCTGCTTGGCGTTGGCGACAAATTCGTCGCGCGCGTTGACAAGACGGCGCGCCTCGCTCAGCTCCATCGGGAGCGTCGCCTTGAGATCGTCGAGCAGGTTGAGCGCTTTGTCGCGCTCGACGATGCACTTGTCGTTGCCCAGAGGGACGCCCCAGGCCTCCGCGATCATGTTGTAGAGCATATCAATGATGTCCAGCGCGTGGTTTTCCATAGATTTATTTCCTCCCGTTGAGTTTTATCATCAGATCGTCAAGAATCTCCGCGGGGACAAAGTGGGAAATATCGCCGCCGTAGCTCGCGATTTCGCGCACGGTGGTGGAGCTGAGATACATATATCTCTCATCCGAGGCCAGAAACACGGTCTCCACGCGGCTGTTGAGCTTTTTGTTCGTGAGCGCCATCATGAATTCGTATTCAAAGTCGGACAGCGCGCGCAGTCCGCGCACAACGACGGGGTTTTCGTACCGGTCGGCGTAATCCACAAGCAGCCCTTCCCACATATCGACCTCGATATTGGGAATAGACGCCGTAGCCCGCCGGACGTGCTCGCAACGCTCCTCGAGTGTAAAGGCACAATGTTTTCCGGGGTTTGCCACCACGCAAACCACAACGCGCGCAAACATTTTGGACGCGCGGCGGATCACGTCGAGATGGCCGAGCGTGATCGGATCGAAGCTGCCGGGACAAATGGCTGTCTGCATCAGTCGTTTCCTCTGGTTATAACCGTGAGTTTGATTTTCCCGTAACGGTACGTTTTCGTCGTGCCGTATTCCGCCGGAAGGACCGGCAGCGCCGTTTCCGGCCGGGTTTCGACCACCATTATACCACCGCGCGAGAGGATGTCAAACTCTTTCACCGCCTCCATCGCTTTCCCTTCGAGGCCGGAGCCATAGGGCGGATCGAGGAAGATGAGATCGAACTTCTCGCCGGATTTCAGAATGCCGAGCGCGTCGCATTGCAGAACGCGCGCCGCAAGGCCGCAGCGGCGGAGATTTTCCTGCACAAGGCGGACGGAATCGCGCGCGCTGTCTACAAAAACGCACTCCTTCGCGCCGCGGGAGAGCGCCTCAATGCCGAGCTGCCCCGTTCCGGCGAAGAGGTCCAGAACTTTGCGCCCCTCCACGTCGAACTGGATAATATTGAACATGGCCTCTTTTACCTGATCGGTCGTGGGGCGGACATCCCGTCCCACCGGCTCAAGCAGGCGGCGGCCGCGGCAGATGCCGGTGATCACTCGCATGATGTTTCCTCCTCGGTTTTGTGAAAATACTCGTATATGGCCTGCGCCGTGTTCTTCGGCACGGCCTTCGACAGTTCCTCCGCGCTCGCCGCGCGGATGGCGCGCACCGAGCCGAAGGCCTTCAAAAGATCGTTTCTCCGTTTTTCCCCAACGCCGGGGATCTTATCGAGCGTCGAGCCGCGCACGCTGTCGCGCAGCGAGCGGTGGTACTCAATGGCAAAGCGGTGCGTCTCCTCCTGAATGCGTCCCACGAGCGCAAACGCCGCGGGATTTGCCTGAATGCCGATTTCGTGTCCCTCCGGCGTTACAAGAGCGCGGGTGCGGTGGCGGTCGTCCTTCACCATGCCGAACACCGGGAGGCTGAGCCCCAGCGCTTCGAGCGCAGTGCAGGCCGCGGAGGCATGTTCTGCGCCGCCGTCGATGAACAAAACATCCGGCCGTGCGGAAAACTTTCCGTCCTCCTCAAGATAATGCGTGAACCGGCGCGTGATGACCTCGCGCATGGAGCCGTAGTCATCCGGCGTTTCGGTGCTGCGGATGCGGAATTTCCGGTAATCCCGCTTGAGAGGCTTTCCGTCTACATGCACCGTCATGGACGCCACGATACCCGTACTGCCGGTGTTCGAAATATCATACGCTTCGATCCGGTGCGGGAATTCCGTGAGCTGAAGCGCCTCCTGAAGCCATTGAAGCGTCTTGCTCCGGCGCTGCTCGGCGGTCGTAGAGCGCAGAATCTCCTCGCGGGCGTTCACCGCCGCCTTTTCCGCAAAGCGGGCACGGTCGCCGCGCTGCGGCACTTCGAGATACACGCGCCGCCCGGCCATGTCCGAAAGCCAGCGCTCGATGTCCTCCTTATCCTCCGGCTCAAACGGCAGGAGGATCGTTTTGGGCCAGCTCGAGCGGTTTACATAATATTGGCGCAGCAGAGCGGACAGGGCTTCTCCATCCGTCTCCGTCGGGTCGTCGATGAGCGATACGTCCTTGCCGGACAGATCGCCGTTCGTATAGTGCAGCACGGAAAAGCAGCTCTTTGCGCCGCGCACAAAGCCGACGGCGTCCGTGTCGGCGCGGGCGGCGGCAATGACGCGCTGGCGGTTTTCGAGCGTGGACACCGCGCGCATCCGGTCTCGCAGCCGCGCGGCCTCCTCAAACCGGAGATCTTCGGCCGCGGCGTTCATCTCCGTCTCAATGCGCCGGACAAGCTCCGCGCTGCGCCCTTCGAGGATATCCACGGCTTCGTCGATCGCACGGCGGTACTCTTCCCCGCCCGGCTCGCCGCGGCACCAGCCGCGGCACGCGCCCATCTGGTATTGAAGGCAGGGGCGGTCTTTCCCGATGTCGCGCGGGAACACGCGCCGGCAGGTAGGCAGTCCCAGCGTTTTGCAGAGGGTGTCAATGATGCTCGATGTCTGTCCCCGGCCGCCGTAAGGGCCAAAGTATTTTGCCCCGTCCGGGTTCGCGCGGTTGGATAACGCGAACCGCGGGTACGGCTCGCGCCGGTCAAGACGGAGGAAAGGATACCCCTTATCGTCTTTGAGGAGGATGTTGTAATGCGGCTTGTGGCGCTTGATGAGCGAGTTTTCCAGCACGAGCGCTTCGAACTCCGTCTCGGCAATGATGACGTTGAAGTCGTTCACGTGCGATACCATCGCCGCGACCTTCGGCAGATGGTCGCCGCGGAAATAGCTCGTCACGCGGTTTTTGAGCGCCTTGGCCTTGCCGACATAAATCACCTCGCCGGAGGCGTCCAGCATGATATAAACGCCCGGCAGCAGCGGCAGGCGGTTGGCTTTTTCGCGCAGCTCCTCGATCTTGGTCACGGTTTCAAAACTCCCTGAATGCAAAAGCAAGGGCGTGTTTATAACACGCCCTTGTCCGTTTGTTTGCTTTTGCCGATCACTCCGCGAAGTCCGAGGCGATCAGCGCGGTGAGCGCTGCCACAGCCTCTTCCTCGTCCGAGCCATCCGCAATGATGGTGATGGGGGTACCCTTTACGATACCCAGAGAAAGAACACCGAGAAGAGACTTGGCGTTGACACGGCGCTCGTCCTTCTCCACCCAGATGCTGCACTTGTACTCGTTCGCCTTCTGAATGAAGAACGTTGCAGGTCTGGCGTGCAGGCCTACCTGATTGCTGATGACTACTTCTTTGCTGACCATATTCGCCGCTCCCTATCATCAAAAATTGGTTAATTCCGCTATGGATCGTCTGACATGGATATGCTTTTATACGGGTATATTTTAACAAAGCATGCCGGGAACGTCAACCTTTTTCCTCGGTTTTGGAAAAATGCACAGCAAAAAACTCCGCTTTATCGCGCTGTTACTTCAATTCCACAACGGTCACGCCGGTCTCGCCCTCGCCATAGCGGCCAAGACGGAACGATTTCACCTGCTTATTGCGGCGGAGCGACTGCTGCACCGCAGCGCGCAGAGCGCCCGTGCCCTTGCCGTGGATAATCGTCACCGTTTCGAGACGCGACTGTACCGCCGAATCGATGTACCTCTCCACGACCGGGATGGCCTCGATGGTCTCCATGCCGCGGATGTCGAGCTCGGACGATACGGCGCTCTGCCGGAGCGTCGTGCCGCGGCTCTCGGTGCGGATCGTCACGGCAGGCTTTTCGTTTTCCAGGAGCAGCACCTCGTCCTCGCGCGCTGTAACGCGCAGGATGCCCGCCTGCAAAGTAAGCGTCCGGTCGGCCGAGATGGCAAGCACCGTTGCCTTCACGCCCATGGAGCGGATCTGCACCACGTCGCCCACCTGCACGGCACGCGCAGACTTCTTCTCCTCCGGCGCGGGCTCGTCACGCCGCAGGGAGTCCTGCGTCTCGTTGAGCTTCCGGCGCATTTCGGCGCGCGCGGCGTTGATGCGCTGGTGGTCGTTCTCCTCGTTCTGGGCAGAGCGCATCGCGTCCAGCTCGCGGAACGTGCTCTCGGCCACGGCGCGGGCGTCGGCGAGGATGTGCTCGGCCTCGCGCCGCGCCTTCTGCTCGGACTTTTCAAGCCGGATTTCAAGCTCGGCGCGCAGCTGCGCGGCCTTTTTCCGCTCTTCCTCCGCCTGGCGGAGCTGGCGGGCGGATTCGGTGCGCTCGCGGTCAAGGATCTGGCGGGTCTGTTCGAGCTTTTCGATCGTCTCTTCGAGCTTCGCGCTCGTCATGCCGACGCGTCCCTTGGCATCCTCGATGATCTCCTCCGGCAGGCCGAGCCGCTGGGAGATGGCAAAGGCGTTGGATTTGCCCGGAATGCCGAGGAGCAGCCGGTACGTCGGGCGCAGCGTGTCCACATCAAACTCGCACGAGGCGTTCATGACGCCGGGCGTGTTCGTGGCATATACCTTGAGCTCGGCATAGTGCGTCGTGGCGGCGATGACGCAGCCGCGTGCACGGGCGCTCTCGAGGATCGACACGGCGAGCGCCGCGCCCTCGACGGGATCGGTGCCAGCGCCGAGTTCGTCGAAGAGGAGGAGCGAGCCGTCGCCGCATTCCTGCAGGACGTTCACAATGTTCACCATGTGCGCTGAGAACGTGGAGAGCGACTGCTCGATGCTCTGCTCGTCGCCAATATCGGCGAGGACTTTATCAAAGATGGGGACGCAGCTTCCCTCCGCAGCGGGGATGTGCAGGCCGCACTGCGCCATCAGGCAGAGAAGGCCGATCGTTTTGAGCGTGACGGTCTTGCCGCCGGTGTTCGGGCCGGTGATGACGAGCGTATCGTAATCCTCGCCGAGCTCCACATCGATGGGAACAGCCTTGTCCTTATCAAGCAGCGGGTGACGCGCCCGGCGCAGCCGGACGCCGCGATCGGAGAGCTCCGGCGCGCCGGCGTTGAGCTTGAAGCTGAGCTTCGCGCGGGCAAAAATGCCGTCGAGCCGCACGAGCGCGGAAAAATCGGCGTCGATATCCTCGCGGTGCGCGGCGCACTCAGCGCTGAGCTCCGCCAGAATGCGCTCGATCTCCGCCTTCTCCTTCGCCTTCAGCTCGCGGATCTCGTTGTTTGCCTTGACTGCCGCCATGGGCTCGACAAAGAGCGTTGCGCCGGAGGCGGACACATCATGCACGAGTCCCGGCACGCTGCCTTTGCATTCGGCCTTGACGGGGACAACATAGCGATCCGAGCGCGTCGTGATAATAGGATCCTGCAAAAACTTCGCCATGGATGGCGCAGAGATGATCTTCTGCAGGCTGTCGCGCACGCGCGCGGCCGCCGCGCGCATTTTGCGGCGGATGTCGGAAAGCTCGCTGCTCGCACTGTCGGCGATTTCATCCTCGCTGGGGATGGAGTTTACGATCTTGTCCTCCAGAAACCGGTTCGTCTGGAGCATTTTGAAGAGATGGTCGATGCACGTCTCTTTCTCGGTGCTCATACCGTAGGAGCGCACGGCGCGCGCGCTTTGCAGCACGCCCGCGATCTCGAGCAGTTCGCGCGGATTGAGCACGCCCCCCATGTCGGCGCGGGCGAGCGAGCCGCGCACATCGCGCAGTCCCGAAAGCGACGGGCTGCCCTTATAGACCATCATATCCTTCGCGGCGCTCGTCTCGGCGAGCAGCCGTTCGACCTCCGCGCGGTGTACGCTCGGCACGAGCGCAAGCGCCTCCGCCTTTGCCGGTTCGGACAACGCCTCCCCTGCGAGCATTTCCAGTACCGCCGGAAGTTCGAGAGTGTTTCTTGATTTTTCCAGTAAGTCCATATATGTCTCCGTTTGTCATGTGTGTTTACATAATTTGTTTTACTTAATTCGTTTTACATAAAACGTTTCACATAATGCAGTTTACGTATTATGGTTTACGCAATTTTATTTACGTAACTAAGTTTACATAAAAATATTATCGTTTACTTCAGCTGCAGCGAATGCCAGTAATCCAGCGTACCGAAGCCTCGGTCGAGCTGCGCAAGGGTGTATTCCTCGCAGGCGGCGCAGAAGCGCTCGTCGGAGGGCTCATCCAGCGTGAAGGAAAAAATCTTTTTCTCCCCCGCCGAGCACACATGGCGCATGGCCGCAAGCGATGCGCCGCAGAGCAGCACCGATTTTCCCGGTGCACCGGGTGCGCACCCGGTGCAATGGACGCCGCCGCCATAGAGACTCAGGCGCGGCTTTTCGGGCGTTCGCGAGCCGCAGTCGGTGCAGCGGTCCAGCTGCGGGGCAAAGCCCGCGAGACACATGAGCCGCAGCTCAAAAACAGCTTTGATATGCCTGGATGGATAAAGCTGCCGCGAGAGCGCGAAGAGCGCATTCAGACCCAGATGCAGAAGCGCCGTGCTGTGGCTGTCCTCATCGGACACGGCTTCCAGAAGCTCCGCCATATAGCAGCCGAGCGCATAGTCGCCGAGATCGGCGCGCAGCAAAGCAAAGTCCTCCAGCACGCTCCCCTCGGTCAGCGTATACCGGCCGCGGTTTTCAAAAAACGTCAGTTCCGACCACGTGAGCACCTGCGACGCCGCAGAGCACTTGGAGCCCTTCCGCAGCGCGCCGCGCGCCTCCGCAGTGATTTTCCCCTCCTCTTCCGTGAGGATCGTAAGGATTTTGCTCGACTCTTTGTATTTTACCTCGCGCAGCACCAGTCCGTGCAGGGTTTTGTACATTATGTAAACCTTTCATCTTACGACAGAGGCCACGCGGGCGCTCTGTCGTTCGTCTGTTCTTTCTTTTTTCCGCCCGTTGGGGGAATGCGGGTCAGCAGCCAGCAGAGCGGGTCGCCGGTGTCGCGGAACACATCCCAGAAAATTTTCGTATCCATACGGGAAGTTTTCCCCCGCACGTTTCGGATATGACCGGGAAAAACCGGACGGAACGGTAAATATTAGTTATCCGTGTAGCCAAAGTTGCGCAGAAGCGAATTGGAATCGCGCCACTTTTCCTTGACCTTCACCCACGTCTGCAAAAAGACCTTTGTGCCCATGAATTCTTCAATATCCTTCCGGGCGTCCTCGCCGATCTTTTTGAGCATTGCGCCGTGCTTGCCGATGATGATGCCTTTGTGGCTTGCCTTTTCACAGTAAATCGTCGCTTCAAGGTCGATGATGCCGTCGTCCCGCTCGGAAAAGCGCGTGATCTCCACCGCCGTGCCGTGCGGCACCTCGCGTTCAAGATTGAGCAGCAGCTTTTCGCGGATGAGCTCGGCGCAGACCTGCTTTTCGGGCTGATCGGTCGTCACGCCCTCCGGGAAAAGCGCCGGAGACTCCACCGCGAACTTGTCGAGTTCCTTGAGAAGTTCCTCCACGCCGTCGCCGGTTTTGGCAGAGATGGGGACAATGGCATTGAAGGCATACGCCTCGCTGTAGAGCGCGATAACGGCGAGGAGCTTTTCCGGCTCCACGGTATCGAGCTTATTGATGGCGAGCACCGCCGGGCAGTTTGCCGCTTTGATGCTGGCGAGCAGCTCGCGCTCCTGCGGCCCGATGGAAGCAACCGGCTCCACAACGAGCACCACGGCGTCCACGTCTGCAACGCTCTGGCGCACAACGCTGACCATATAGTCGCCGAGGCGCGTGCGCGGCTTGTGGAAGCCGGGGGTATCGAGAAATACGAACTGCGTTTCGCCGCGCTGACACACGGCGGTGATGCGGTTTCGCGTCGTCTGCGGTTTGTTGGATACGATGGCGATTTTCTCTCCGGCGAGAGCGTTCGTCAGAGTGGATTTGCCGACGTTGGGCCGTCCGCAGATGGTGATCATGGCAGTTTTAGAAATCATAGCCGAGCTCCTTCATAATGGCTTTTTCTCTTGCGCGCATTTTGGCTTTTTCCTCGCCCTCGTCGAGATGGTCGTAGCCGAGCAGATGCAGCACGGAGTGCACCGTGAGATACTGCGCCTCGTGCTTAAATCCGCCGCCGTACTCCTCGCCCTGCGCTTCGGCACGCTCGAGCGAGAGGACCATGTCGCCGAGATAGCGGCGGTTCGTGTCATAGTCCATTTCGTCGATCGGGAACGAGAGCACGTCCGTCGGCCGGTCCACGCCGCGCTGCTCGCGGTTGATGGCGTGGATGCCCTCGTCGTTCGTGAGCGTAACGCCGATCTCGCACGGCTCGTCCACGCCCTCGGCGCGCAGCGCTGCGGCGGCGGCCTTCTTCACGAGCGCGGCCGTCTCCGGGTGGCCGAGACCGCGCTTTTCCCGGTAAATGTAGAATTTATGCTGCATCGTTATTTCCTCTTGTAGTTATTGTATCCGCTATTGTCCCGGCGCTGCGGCGCGGCGGTTTTCTTCTCCCGCTCCACGGCGGCAGCGGCGGCCTTTTCGTGCTTTTCATAGGCGGCAATGATCTGCTGCACAAGTGCGTGGCGCACAACGTCCGCGCCGGTGAAGCGGCAGATGGCGATATCTTCCACGCCGTCGAGCACCTTCATCGCTTCCTTGAGGCCGGACGCCTTGTCCGCCGGGAGGTCGATCTGCGTCACGTCGCCGGTGATGACCATTTTGCTGTTGAAGCCAAGGCGCGTGAGGAACATTTTCATCTGCTCGCGCGAGGTGTTCTGCGCCTCGTCGAGAATGATGAAGCTGTCGTCGAGCGTGCGGCCGCGCATGTACGCGAGCGGTGCTACCTCGATATTGCCCTTTTCAAGATAGGTATTATAGGTCTCCGGCCCGAGCATATCAAAGAGCGCGTCGTACAGCGGGCGCAGGTACGGATCGACCTTGCTCTGCAGATCGCCGGGCAGGAAGCCGAGCCGCTCGCCCGCCTCCACCGCCGGGCGCGTGAGGATGATGCGATTAACGCTCTTTTCGCGGAATGCCGCCACCGCCGCGGCCACGGCGAGATACGTTTTGCCCGTACCGGCGGGGCCGATGCCGAGCGTCACGGTATTCTCGCGGATGGCCTGCACATACGCCTTCTGGCCGAGCGTTTTCGGCTTGACCGGGCGGCCCTTCGCCGTGATGCAGACAACGCCGCTGTCCAGCTCGCGGATCTGATCCTCCTGTCCGGAGCGGATCATGCCGATCACATAGCGCACGCGCTGTTCGTCCACGGTCTCGCCGCGCGCGGCGAGCATCAGCAGGTTCTGCACCGCCTTTTCCGCGGATACCACGTCCTCCGGCTCGCCGGAGATCTTCAGCTCCGCGTCCCGGTCCGTGACACAGACGTTCCACTCTTTTTCAATGATGTGCAGATTCTGGTCGAACGAGCCGAAAACATTGAGAATGTCCTCGACACGCTCGGCGGAAATGATTCGTTCCATGGATTCTCCTGTATTCTTCATCCGGTCATGGCCGGAGAGTTTCTTCGTCGATGCGCTCCTCGCACTCACACCGCAGCGTGAGCGTAAGCATGCCGTTCTCCTCGGATTCGGTAAAGTACTCTGAGATCACTTTGCCCGTCTCGCCAATCCGCTCCTGGAGCGCGGCGCGCAGCTCTTCTTCGAGCGCAGCGCGCACCGCCGTACGGGAAAGCGGCTCCTCGGTGAGCACATACGGTCGCACCGTATCCAGCGCGACGGCAGCGGGCAGGGAAAACACGTCTTTTATGCCCAGCCGCCATATCTTTGTAATTTTATCACACTCCATACCGGAAATTCCACTATCCGCGTAAAAATTTATTCTCGTATCGCCGAGAAGGAGGGCGAATCGATACCGCGCCGCGCCCACCGCCTCTTTTCGACTGGTCACGAGCGGCGCGGAGGCCGTGAGCTCGTACCAGGTGTGCGCCGTAATCTCGGCGCGGGCGTGGACAAAGCGCGTCTCTCCGCCGCGCGCAGCGCGCTCGGCGCTCACGAGCGTCTGTCCGGTCGTGACGGCGTCGCCGCGCGAGACAAGCGTCTCCCCCTCGAATACATGGATTTCCGTTATGACCCCGGAGCGCGACGCCGTCACGTCCGCGGCCTGCCGCGGATCGGTGATCTCCGGCTTTTCCACCGCGGCGCGCACCTCCACGCTTGCACTGCTCCCCCGGACGTTTACCGCGAGCCAGCAAAGCCCCGGCAGCTCCGCGAGCGCGCGCGAGCGGATGCGCTCGCCACGAAAGCCCGGCCAGAAGCTCCCGACGCCGATCCCCTGCCCGGCAAGCGTGCGGAGGATCACGGCGTCCGGGATATCCGAATCGTTCTCCGTTACGCGGATGTCCCAGACAAAGAGCGATGAGACAAGGATCGCCGCGGCAACCGCAGCGGCGCACAGCGCCGCCCACCGCCGGCGGTGCAGAAAATTCTTCCACACCGGCCTCCCGCGCACGGACAGCACCGCAACATCGCAGCCGCAGCGCGGCGCAAGGGCTTTGACGCGCCCGGCATCGGCGGCAAAGATCAGCGCGCGGCACGTGATGAGATCGTCCGACTCCACACCTTCAACGGTGATCCGCTCGCGGATGCAGGCATTCACCAGCTTCCACGGCGCCGCCCCCGTAATTCGTATTTCCGCAACGCCGCGCAGAAGACGCTCAACGCGCCCGGTTTTTCCCTTACGCATATTCCACCGCGGCGATCCGCCCGGTCACGATCAATGTGTCCCGGTCCATGGCGTGCAGCGTCAGCTCCGCGCCGAGAATGCGCACTCTCCCGGCGGCGGCGCTCACTTCGACGCTCTGCGCGTCGTAGCCGAGCAGCCCGCGGTGATGCTCCACCACGGCGCGGCGCCGTCCAATAAGCGTCACGCGCAGCGCGTCGGATACTGCCTCCTCCGGCAGTTCGAGCGAATCGGCAAGATCCGCTACCGTATCGCGTAATTTCATAGCACCGCCTCCCCCGTCCATCTTATGAGCATGGCGGTGCGTACATGCCGCATGAACCGCCCGCGCCGGACATAGAGTAACGGTATGAAAAAACGCCTTTTCGGATACGCCGCAGGTGCGGCGCTCTTTCTTCTCTTTCTCTTCTCCTCGGCCGAGGCGCGGCAGGGCGCAGCCGAAGGGCTGCGGCTATGGGGTACGCTTCTTGTGCCGTCCCTCCTGCCGTATTTTGCCGCCGCCGGGCTGCTCACACGACTCGGCGCGGTGGAAGCGCTCGCGCGGCGTCTTGCCCCGGCCGCGACGCGGCTCTTCGGCGTGAGCGGCGCGGGCGCGGCGGTATTTCTGCTCGGGCTTTCCGGCGGATATCCGCTCGGTGCGGCAAGCATCGGGGCGCTTTATCAAAGCGGCACAATTCCGAAGGACGAGGCCGAGCATCTTCTCGCCTTCTGCGATAATTCCGGCCCGGCGTTCGCCACGGGCGCGCTCGGCGTTGGTGTGTTCGGCTCCGCCGGATGGGGGCTGCTGCTCTGGGGCATCCATGCTTTCTCCGCGGCTGCAGTCGGCATTCTCTTCCGCCGGAAACCGTCCAGCGAAACGCGCGAGCCCCCGGCGCAGCCGCCGATGGGCTTCGGCGCGGCGCTCGGCAGCGCCGTCACCGCCGCAGGGCAGACGCTTATGCAGATTGGCGCCTATGTAATTTTCTTTTCGGCGCTGCTTGCCTCGCTCGGAACCTTTGGCTTCCCGGACGCGCTCGCCGGGGAGCTCGCACTCCGCACCGGAGCGCCGCTCTCCCTTTTCCGCGCGCTCTTCACCGGCGC
Organism: uncultured Oscillospiraceae bacterium; assembly: GCA_934511165.1. GTDB lineage: Bacteria > Bacillota > Clostridia > Oscillospirales > Oscillospiraceae > Apopatocola. The sequence continues at coordinate 41,957 of CAKSWA010000003.1, forward strand.
GCTGGAGCTCTCCAGCGGCATTGGAGTCATGGCGGGCATGCCGCTCACGCCCGGAAGCTTTGCCCTTGGTGCTTTTCTGCTGAGCTGGGGCGGGCTGTGCGTCCACGGGCAGGCCGGAGCCGCCGCAAGCGGTCTCGAAACGCGAAAACGCCTCGGAGGAAAGTTCCTCCAGGGCGTTTTCTCTGCGGCATTCGCCTATATCGCCGCTTTAATAATTATGTAAATCAAATTATGTTTATCGAATTATGTAATTCTCATTACGTTAATCAAATTATGTAAACTTATACTCCGCCAAGCCGGAAAACGATACCCACGACGGCAGCAAGGGCAAGGAACACAACGGGGTGCAGCTTTTTCAATGGCTTCACCAGATTGGTAAGCACCCAGATCACGGCAAAAAGGAGCAGGTTTTTCCACTGGATAAGATCAGCAAGCCGATACGTGGCGCGGTAAGCGTCGAGATTCACGAGCACCAGCAGGAATACCGACCATCCCGCCGCGGCAATGAGCCCGGTGGAGGCCGGGTGGAGCGTGTAGAACGCGGCATCCACGTATTTGTTCGTACGGAAGGCCTGCAGCGCCATGGCGATGAGCACGATGACGATCACGCTCGGGGTGACAAGGCCGAGCGTCGCCACGACGCCGCCGAGAACGCCGGCGCAGTCAAAGCCCGCATAGGTCGCCATGTTGACGCCGATGGGGCCGGGCGTGGACTCGGATACGGCGAGCATGTTCGCCACATCCGCTGTGCTGAACCAGCCGGTCTTTGCGCCGAGAGAATAGAGGAACGGGAGCGTGGCAAGGCCGCCGCCGACGGAAAACAGCCCGACCTTGAAAAACTCCCAGAACAGACGAAGGTAGATCATGCCTTGCCCTCCTTTCCGGTGCGCAGCCATACGCGCACAACGATGCCGAGCACCGCCGCGGCAACGATGAACACCACGGGGCTCACATGGCTGAGCAGCACAGAGCCGAGGAACACAGCGATAAACACGCCGAGCGTAAGCTTATCCACCACGGACTTTTTCCAGAGCTTCACGATGGAATTGAAAATGAGCACGCATACCGCAACGCGGATGCCGGCAAACGCATTCTGCACGGCGGCGATGTGGGCAAAATTGCTCAGCAGCGCCGCAATAACGGTGATGATCACGAGCGACGGCGAAACGATGCCGAGCGTGGCAAAGATCGCGCCGGAGAGCTTTTTCTCCTTGAAGCCGACAAACGTCGCGGTGTTGACCGCAATGATGCCGGGCGTGCACTGACCGACGGCGAAATAGTCCAAAAGCTCTTCCTCTGTGGCCCAGTGTTTCTTTTCCACGATCTCGCGCTGCAGAAGCGGCAGCATGGCGTAGCCGCCGCCGAAGGTGAACAGCCCGATCCGGAAAAACGCGCAGAACAGATCCAAAAGCAGGGGCAAGGAAACGACCCTCTTTCCAAATATTTATACCGCGCACATTATAGCAAAGTGTTTTCCCGTTGGCAATACGCGAAAGCTATGGTAAAATGTCTGCGGGTGATCGATCTTGACAATACCGTCTGAACTGAAAAAAAATGAAATATATCCCGCCCGCATCACCGGCTACACCTCCGAGGGTGCGGGCGTCTGCCGCATCGGTGAACGCGCCGTATTCGTTCCGGGAACGATCGTGGGTGAGGAATGGGATGTGCGCATCGTGCGCAGCACATCCGCCGCCGTATGGGGCCGGGGCGAAACGCTTCGCTCCCCGTCACCGCACCGCGCGGAGCCGGACTGCCCGGTATACCCCCGCTGCGGCGGGTGCGCGCTGCGCCACATGGATTATGAGGAGGAGCTTTCTCTGAAATTGCAGCGTGTGAACGACGCGCTGCACCGCATCGGAAAGCTGAGCTTTTCCGTTTCCGGCATTCTGCCCGCGCCGGAGGATGCGCGGCAGCGCCGCAAGGTGATTTTCAACGTTGCCGAGCAAAACGACCGTCCCGTCGCCGGGTTTTACCGCGCGCGCTCGCACGACGTTGTCCCCGTGCCGGACTGTCCCGCCGTACCGCAGGCGGCGCTCGCGTGTGAGCGCACGGTGCTCGACTGGATGGAGCGGGAGCATATTCCGGTTTACGATGAAGCCGCCAGGAGAGACGGCGTACGCCATATTTTCTACCGTTCCTCCCACCTCTTGGAGCAGGCCGTGTTGACGCTCACCGCGTCCCACTCGCCCGGAGAAAAGGCGCTCGGCATACTCACGGACATGCTGCGCGAGTGCTGCCCGGAGATAACCGGCCTGGTGCTCAACCGCAACACCGCCCGCGGCAATACTGTGCTTGCCGGAGAATTCGATACTGTTTGGGGCAGCGACATTCTCACCGAGGGGCTGTGCGGCCTTACGTTCACGCTCTCGCCCCGCTCGTTTTTCCAGGTGAATCCGCCGCAGGCCGAGCGGCTGTACGAAGCCGCGCTCGGTTTTGCCGGCATCACGCCGGGCATGACAGCGCTTGATCTCTATTGCGGCACAGGTACGATCGGCCTTTGCATGGCGTCCCGCGGCGCGAAAGTCATCGGCGCGGAGGTCATCCCCGCCGCCGTGGAAAACGCGCGGGACAACGCGCAGCGGAACGGTCTTTCGGAATCGTGCGAATTTCTCTGCGCTGATGCCGGAGAAGCCGCCGCAGAGCTTGCGCGGCGCGGCATCCGCCCGCAGGTGATCGTCGTCGATCCGCCGCGGCGCGGGCTGGACGAGAGCGTCATCTCCCACGCCGTGGGGATGGCCCCGGAGCGGATCGTGTACGTCTCCTGCGACCCCGGCACGCTCGCGCGCGATCTCGCCTCGTTTGCCCGGCAGGGCTACGCCCCCGTGGACGGCATGGCCGTGGATATGTTTCCGCGGACGAGCCATGTGGAGACGGTTGTACTGCTTTCCCGCAAAAAGCCAGACGGACATATCAACGTAAAAGTTGAGTTTGGCGAAGGTGAGGGAAAAGTTCCGCTTGATAATATCGTTAAAAGAGCCGAAGAGTACAAGCCCAAGGAACGAGTGACCTACAAAATGATAAAGGAGTACATAGAAGCTAAATACGGCTTCAAAGTACATACCGCATATATCGCAGAGGTAAAGAGAGATTTTCAAATCGGTATGTTACAGAGATATGGTGAAGCGATAGTAGCAGCTATACGATAAGGTCAATTAGAACTGCCATTTTTCTTTTTCGCACAGTACCAAAATATCTACGCACGGAACGTTTAATTTTTGGGCAGACATATGGAATCTTCTTTTCTCCTTTTTTGCTTTCTTCGGTTAGCCTAATCAAGTCTCCCCATGGATTTTGCCTTGATACGCAATTCTGAAATAATCCAGCACCTTCTTAAATCGTTCCTGTGCCATCAGGCAGGTGTCACGGAGATAGCCCTTTTCGTTTCTCCACTCATGCAAACCGCGGTAATAATACAGCTTCAAATCATCGCTGATGATAAACGGCACAATATTATGCCGCAGACATTCCTTGAAGAGCAGCAGCCGCCCAATTCTTCCGTTTCCATCCTGAAACGGGTGGATGCTCTCGAAGCGATAATGAAATTCCAGCAGATCGTCAAAGCTCTTCCGGGGAATTGCGTTATAGTCCGCGAGCAGCTTGCGCATCTCCTCTGCAACCCGCTCCGGCTGTGTCGTTTCCCTTCCTCCCACCTCGTTTGGAATCTTTTTATAGTCTCCGACAGCAAACCAATCCAGCCGGGAATCGGAAGTACCGCTCTTGAGTATGGCGTGAAGCTGCTTGATAAACGCTTCACTTGGTGCATAGGAGAGGCTGTCGATCACCATGTCGATACACTTGAAATGATTGGCTGTCTCCACTACATCATCAACCTTCAATGTTCCGTCTGCAACGCCGATGGTATTCGTTTCGAAAATATATCGCGTCTGTTCATGGGTGAGACAGCTTCCCTCCATGTGGTTGGAGTTATAGGTCAGGTCGATCTGAATTTTGTGATAAATGCCGCCGGATAACCGCACAGCTTTTTCTTCTTTCAAGACATCCGCAAGAGTTTTGGGCGTTTCTGCGCGCTTGTTGATACGCTCCGGCTTTTGTGCATTTTCCGGCAGATACCACGTTTTCCCTTTCAGCACCGCGCCCTGGATTTTTCCATTGGCACAATACCCACGCACGCTGCGCTCTGACACACCCCATTTTTTTGCTGTTTCCGCAACAGAAAGATAGCTCACTGTCTTTGCCCTCACTTTCTTATGAAAACAGTATATCACTTTATCGGCAAAATTACAATTTATTTAAGTGAATAACATTACATTTTGCCGGTTGCGTATTGACGTTTTTTCCGGTATAGTGATAAGCTGTTGGCATTTCAAATGAACTCTATCGGGAGGTATCGCTATGGCATTTGCCGATTGGAGATCGCTCAAAAAGATCGACGCTCATGTCCACATTCTGCCGGATGCGGTGCACAAGGCAAATGAGGGCTGTAAGGATGCCTGGCTCCGCACCGACCTTCACCAATACACCGGCATGATGGATGCGCTGCATATTGAAAAGGCGGTCATCATGCCGCTGAACGACCCGTGGCTCATGTCCATGGAGTTCACGGTCGATGCCGTCCATCGGAATTTGCAGGATATGAAACGCGCATACCCCGGCCGGTTTTACGCTTTTGCCGACATCGATACGCGCAACACCTCCGCCCAATCTGTGGATGCTATTCTCCAGGCCGTGGACAGCTGCGGTCTGGACGGCATCAAGATCCACCCCAACAATACCGGAGTGGCTCTGGACAACGAATACAACGCTCCGGTCTTCGCGCTGGCGCAGCAGCGGAAGATTCCCGTCGCCGTTCATGCCTATCCGAATACCGAGGACGATGTCTCCGCGGTAAAGCGGATCGTCAAAATATTGGAGCGCTTTCCCGGCTTGAAGCTGATCGTTTCCCACATGGGTGCGTTCCAATGGGAAACCCTGCTTCCTATCGAATGTCACGTGGATATGTCCGCCATTTTGCCCGACTATGTCCGCACCTACGGCATCGCGAAAACAAACGAAATTTTGCGATCCTTCGGCGTCGGCCGGCTTTTGTTCGCGTCCGATTATCCGGACAACCGGCATCTGCCGCCGGAAGAGCTTTACGACTCCTACTTTGCCATTCTCGACCAAATGGATTTCACGGCGGAGGAGGCAGAAAGAATCGCGTACCAAAATGCGAAAGAATTATTGGGATAACAACGAAACCGCCGCGGCTTTTTCCTCTGTTCCGAGAGAAAGCCGCGGCGGTCTTATTTTTTTGCGCTGCCGTATCCGCATCGTGGATGAATGGGGCGGTCATTGCCCCGGCTCATCCCGTGCACGGAGGTATTCGTTGACAGCGAGTGCCAGTGCGGCAGAGAGAATATCCCGCGGCGAGGTATAGTCGAGGCCGGTCAGCGTCTGGATTTTGTTCATCCGGTAAAGGAGCGTATTTTTGTGGATATAGAGAGCCTGCGCGGTCTCGGCGTAGCCGCCCAGATGCCGGACAAAGCAGAGGAGCGTTTTATAGAACTCTGCGTATTTCGGCGTCCGCAGCGGGGCAATCGGCGATTTCCGCACATACTCCTCCAGCGCAGAGGGGGAAAGTCCCCGCAGCAGCGTCAGATAAGCAATATGATGGTGGAAGCATACGGCGTCCCTCTCCGCTGCGGCGCCGCCTTCGCACAGCAAAACGGCTTTCTCCGCCAGCGCCAGCGCCTGGCGGAAGCGCATAGCATCCGAGAAGGCCGGGCTGAGCCCGGCGCGAACCCCCAGCGGCGCGAGCTTTTCCCGGAGCCACGCGGCGGTCTCCTCCGCCGCCTTGCCGTCCGGCAGGGCGGCCAGCAGAATGACGTTCTGCCCCTGCTGGGCCGTAAGTATTCCCTCCCGCTGGGAGAGAAGCGCCGCCTGAAGATACGCTCCCAACCGGGCAACGGCAGGCTCCCGCAGGGGCAGATACCCCGCGAGAAAAAACGGATGCTCCGAAACAGTCTGCCATCGCTCGGGAGCCGCCTCCTTCGGCTTTTCGCCGCGGAGCAGCGCCGAGAGCAGGGCGGCATCCTCCCGCTGCCGGGGCGTGAGAGGGTTAAAATCCGCCAGGACGTAGGAAAGCGTTTCCACCAGAGCATCCAGCAGGAAGTAATCCTCCGCCGTGAAAGCATGGCGGCACTGCATCACCGCAATAGTGCCGAGATAGCGATGATCGGCGGAATATATTTTCCGTGCCAGACGGGGAATGTGGTTGAATACCTCCCCGCCATCCCATAGGGCAGTGCTGCTGCTCTGCTCCAGATCCTTGGTGAGACCGAAATTTTTGATGAGAAGGACGTGCTCCTCGCTGACGCGGCCATGGGTCAGGCAGTCCTGCCAGAAGATATCGTCGATCTGGCAGCCGAAGCCCTCCATGGCGATGACCTGATAGGCCGGGTCAAGAAGGAGAACAGCGTTCTGCAATATACCGGCCGCCTGATGGATCAGAGAGCCGATGCTGGCATTCAGCGTGAGCGCAGATATCAGGATGTGCGCCATCCGGGACTGGGATGAGGTGGAAAGATACAGATTCTGGATGCGGTTGAGAAGCACCCCGGCAGGGACGCTCTCCGGCCAGAGAACGGTCTCCGCCGCAAGCGGCCCCGTTACCCGTCCTTCGGCGGGCGGGATGAGGATGCAGCCGTAGAGTCCGCCGGTCAGAGCCTCCGGCACAGACGTTCCCTCCGCCAGATAGAGGCAGTGGCGGAAGAGCTCGGTGCCGGGATAATAGAGATTGACGCCGAAATACTCCATGGGCGCGGCGGCGGTGCTTTGCAGCAGCTTCTCCGGATAATGAAAGGCCGAAAGGATGGAGCGCAGAGTAAAATGAGTCATTGAGAAGTGCCTCCTTGGGAAATTTGTATCATTCAGCCGAGGAAAGCCGAAAAAGTTCGGACGATGGTTACGATACAAAATGAAATGCAATTTCAATATAATTATATTACACAAAGCAGAGCGGAATTTCAAGGCTGTGTTTTGTAAATTGCAGACATGGAGGAAGCTTTTATGGCAACAAATGAACTGTTTACCCGTGTGAACATCGGCAGCATGCGGCTGAAAAACCGCATCATCATGTGCCCCATGGGCAACAAGACCGATCCTGACGGCGGCGTGCAGGAGCGGAACATCGACTACTTTGTAGAGCGTGCCAAGGGCGGCGCGGCCGCCATCTTCACCGGCGCTTTCATGTGCACGGAGGAGTTTGAGACCAGAGGCTGCAACGTGATCTACAATTTCTCCCATGTGGACCGCCTGAATCTTCTGGTGGACAAGGTTCACGCTTACGACTGCAAGCTCGTCGTGCAGCTCACCGCCGGTCTCGGCCGCATGGGCTACACCGACCCGACCCGGCCTCCCTACTCCGCGAGCGACACGGAAACCTTCTATTTCAAGGGTGTCCGCTGCAAGCCCTTCAGCGTGGAGCAGATCCATTATCTGGTAAAGGCCATGGGCAACTCCGCCATGCTCTGCAAGCGCGCCGGCGCGGACGCCATTGAGCTTCACTGCTACGGCGGCTATCTGATCGACCAGTTCCAGACGGCGCTCTGGAACACCCGCACCGACGAATACGGCGGAAGCTTTGAAAACCGCATGCGCTTCACCATGGAGATTATCGAGGAAGTCAAAAAGGCCTGCGGCAAGGACTTCCCCATCATCATCAAGTTCTGCGCTACCCACGACATGGGCGACAAGCCCGGCTACCACGACCTGGAAGAGGGTCTGAAGATGGCCAAGCTCTATGAGTCTGCCGGTGTCGCCGCGCTGCACGTGGACGTTGGCTGCTACGATGCGTGGTACAAGGCCATCTCCACCTGCTACAATAAGGAAGGCCATCAGCTCTTCGCTGCCAAAGCGGTGAAGGAGATTGTTTCCATCCCCGTCATCACGCAGGGCAAGCTGTTCGATCCGGAGAAGGCCAACGCTGTAATCCGGGACGGTGTTGCCGACATCGTGGGTCTGGGTCACCAGATGCTGGCGGATCCCTGCTGGCCGGAAAAGGTCAAGGCCGGGCAGTATGACGAGGTTGTCCCCTGCATCGGCTGCAACGAGTGCATGTTCACCAGCCGCAACGGCCAGTACCGTCACTGCGCGGTGAACCCCCAGTGCTACCACGAAAAGGATTATCCCCTCATCCCGGCGGAAAAACCGCGCAAGGTGCTTGTCATCGGCGGCGGTCCCGGCGGCATGACGGCGGCCCGGACGGCGGCGCTGCGCGGCCACGACGTGACGCTCTGGGAGAAGGAATCGTATCTCGGCGGCAACATGGTGGCAGCCGGTGCGCCCGATTTCAAGGTCGATGTGAAGAGATTTGAAGAATACCTGATCCGCAAGACCAAGGATGCCGGTGTTCACATTGTGCTGAACAAGACCGCCACGGCGGAGGATGTGCTTGCCGCCGGCTTTGACGCCGTGATTCTGGCCGCCGGTTCCCGGAACTTCATCCCCCGCATCCCCGGCATTAACGGAGCGAACGTCCTCACCGCCAACGAAGCCATGTGCGGCGCGCCGCTGACGGGCAAGGTGCTCGTGATCGGCGGCGGCCTCGTGGGCATGGAAGCGGCTCTGCAGTTTGACGAGACCGCAGAAAAGGTCACCGTGGTCGAGATGGAGGACGCCATTCTCAAGACGCTTGAAGAAAACCTCAACAACACGCAGGCTCTCTACGCCATGATCGAGGCCTCCCACATCGACATCGTGACCTCTGCGGCCGTGAAGGAGATCGGCGATGGCTATGCCATGTACGAGAAAGACGGCCAGCAGGTGCGTCTGGAGTGCGACACCGTTGTCGTCGCCTCCGGCTTCCGCTCGAACAGCGAGATGGACGAGGCTCTCTGGGACAAGTTTGCCTTCTACCGCAACATCGTTCCCGAAAAAGCCCCCGGTAAGATCGTACAGGTTGTGCACGCCGGCTTCCATGCGGGACGCCTTGTGTAATTTTGTGGCATCTAATTTCAATTAACGCATCAGAAACTGTTGGAAAAATAAACATCATGTCGGAACTGCACAAATAAATTCCTTTTATTTGTGCAGTTTCCGAATTGATAATGGGGCGAATTTTGGCTATTCTATGAATGAAATTGAATTTCACTTTCGCAAAAACTGAAATTCAACATCAGAGAAATAAGGAGACGAGAGTATGCAAGAAAACACGGGTAAGAAGCGGTTGTTCAGCGCAACCTCCTTCGGCATCATCGCCACTTGGTTCGGCATGCATTGCGGTTCCGGCTTCGCCACGGGCACTCAGTACACCATTTATTACAGCAAATACGGCTGGCTGGCTCTGATCATGCCCTTCATCACCTGGGCCATTCTGGGCGGCGCTTTCTACTTTATTTTCGAGTATGAGCGCGTGACCAAGATTAACACCTATAAAGACTACGCGCAGAACGTATTCATCAAGAAGATCGGCATTGTCTTCGTCATCGCAATCGACCTTTGGTCTCTCTGCGCACAGATGCTCGGCGTCACCGGCATTCTGGCCGGCGCCGGTTCTCTGGCCGAAGGCATCAACCTTCCCTACTATCTGGGCGTTGCCGTCATGGCGGCCATCGTGCTCTTTATGACCATCTTCGGCGTCAAGGTCATGATGAAGGTCTCCTCTTACATCACCTACGGTCTGATCGTCGTCATCGTTATCCTCGGCATCATCGGCGTTTCCCAGAACTGGACCAACTTCGTCAACGTCATCGCCACGCACCAGAACGACGGCGGCACCTTCTGGGATGCTCTCAAGTCTGCGTGCACTTACTCCGGCGTCCAGATTGGCGCCATGTTCGCCGTTGCTTCCATGGCTCCGCAGCTGGAGAGCCGCAAGGAATCCGCCAAGACCGCTGTGGGCGGCGCTCTGCTGAACGTCCTCATGCTCCAGGTTCTCGGTCTTGTCATCATCGCGAACTACCCCTCCATCAATGGCGAGGCTCTGCCCGTCATGACCGCGCTCAACAATACCGGCATCGGCGTGCTTGCCTGGCTCTACCGCATCATGCTGTTCCTCGCTCTGCTGAGCACCGGTGCCGGCTGCGCCTTCGCGATCGTCTCCCGCTTCAAGGGCGTTCTCGCCAAGTGGCTCCACTGCTCCGAGACCATCGTGGCCGCCGGAATCGCCATCATCATGATCATCCTCGGCGCCTTCGGCTCCAAGTTCGGTCTGGTGGCGGTGTTCTCCAAGGGCTACGGCTTCCTCAGCAAGATGGCATGGCCTCTCGGCATTCTGCCCGCGTTCCTCATCCTGCCCTGGCGTATCCACTACCTGCGCACCACCGGCAAGGATTCTCCCGACTTCAGCAAGAAGTAAGCTTTTCTCCTGCGCCGCCGTTTTTGCGGCGGCGCAGAAACCGGGGTTCCGGTTTGCAAATCCTCTTTTCCCGATCCGCTTGCCCGTCTCCATCCGGGCAGGCGGATCATTTTATATTCCAGAGAGACGCTCCCGGCTCCCCTTCCTCCGCCCCTGCTCCGCAAACGAACGGCAAGACCCCTGAATCTCCCGATAAAAGAGATCCAGGGGTCTCGCCGGAAAGGGCGCTTTTAAAGCTCAAAGATATTCTCAAGGGTAAGCAGCGGGGTGTATTCCTCATAAAACCGATCCACGATGCTGTTTACGATGCTCACCATGGTGGGTATCTGATCCATGGGGATCTGGTAAACGGTGCCGCTGACGCTGATGCTCGCAGAGATGTGTCCCTTGTCGTTATAGATGGGAACGGCAAAGCAGCGCATGCCCAGCATGTTTTCCTCGTCGTTCAATGCGTAGCCCCGCTTCTGGAGCAGCTCGATATCGCGCTCCAGATCCGCCTGGCTGAGGATGGATTTGGGCGTATGGGCGGCGAATTTGTGCCGCCGGCAATAGGAGGTGAGCTCTTCGTGGGTGAACTGGGAAATGAGCATCTTGCCGGAGGCATTGAGATGCGGGTCATAGGCATGACCCAGATGATGATAAATGCGGATCATCTGCTTGGAATTGACGCTCTCATCGATGTAGATCACCGATTCGCCGTCCAGAACGGCCAGAGCGCAGGAAAGATTCAGCCGTTTGGTGATTTCCTGCAGGTAAGGATGGATCAGCTGGTTGGCGGAGAGGTTTTCCCGGATGTTGGTGCCGACCATGAGGAATTTCATCGTCAGCGAGTAAAGCAGCGTTTCCTCGTTCTGTTTGGCATATTTGTTGGCGATCAGGGTGTTCAGTATCCGCATGGCGGTGCTGGTGGGGGTGGCGCTCGCCTCGGCGATCTCGTTGAGACGCATGGGCTTGCCGCTCTCAGACATGACCTCCACGATGCGCAGCATGCGGTCAATGGATAAATTGGATGCAGTGGGTTCGACCATGGGCAGCTCCTTCCGATTTTGCAGGAACAATCGTTTTTTTGCTTTAAAACTTTAAAATAAGTATAGCGCGCGCATAGTGAAAATGCAAGCGCAAACTTTGAAATTGAATTTTATATTATTTGCGTACGAGTAAAACCGCAGTTTATTGGTTCTATTATATAATATTTCTATTTTCTCCACGAACAATCTTGACAACGAAGCAAAGAAGACTATAATAGGTATTGCGAAAGTGAAATTGGATTTCAGAAGCGAAAAAGAGAGGAGGAGGGTATGAAAACACAGATCCATATTTTTGTAGGCCACTACGGCAGCGGAAAAACCGAATGTGCCATCAATTACGCTGTGGAGCAGGAGAAGCTGGGCCGCACGGTGGCTATGGCGGATATGGATATTGTCAATCCGTATTTCCGTACCCGTCAGCAGGCGGAAGTGCTGGGGGCTCAGGGCATTCATGTTGTATCCAGCAACTTTGATAACGACTGGCGGGTGGACATTCCCGGTCTCAGCAGCGAGCTGCAATCCTTCTTTGTCGACAACGGCAGAGATAACGTCATTGATGTCGGCGGCAACGCCGTGGGCGCGCGCGTCCTGGCGCGCTTCCGGGACCAGATCGAGCCCGGAAGCTATGAGATGTGGTTCGTTGTAAACGCCAACCGTTACGAATCGCAGACAGCCGACGAGGTCATGGAGTTCGCGCGAACCATTCAGGAATCCAGCGGACTGAAGATTACCGGCCTCATCAACAATACCCACATGCTGACGGAGACCACCATGGAGGATGTCCTTCGGGGCAACGCGGTGGTGGAGGACGTGAGCCGTCGGCTGCAGGTTCCCTGCGTTTACTGCTCCTGCCCGCCGGAGCTGCTGGAAGAGTGCCGGCAGCGGCAGGACGAGCTGCTGGGTGAGGTTGTTCCGGTGCATATGTACGTCCGCCCGGAATACCTGCTGGTGTGACGGGTCTGCCCGTCCCCGAAAAAAGTGTAAATTTGATTCAGACAGACAAGCATGCAAGGAAGGAAATGGATATGAAAGCTATTATGGAGATCAATCAGGAGCGCTGCAAGGGGTGCGGCCTCTGTGTTTCGGTCTGCCCGCTGCACATCATGCAGATCGACCGCTCCGTGACGAACCAGAAGGGCTACCACCCCGCGGCCAATACGGACATTGCCAAGTGCATTGCCTGCGGCAACTGCGCCGTCACCTGCCCCGATGCCGTCATCACGCTGGAGAAAGAATAAGGGAGGAAACGAGCAATGGCAAGAATTTTGATGAAAGGCAACGAAGCCATCGCCGAGGCGGCGCTTCGTGCCGGTGTAGACGCTTTCTTCGGCTATCCCATCACGCCGCAGAACGAAGTGCCGGAATATCTGGCGCGCGAAATGCCCAAGCGCGGCAAGATCTATCTGCAGAGCGAGAGCGAGCTGTCCGGCGCGAACATGGTGCTGGGCGCCAGCGCCGCCGGTGCGCGCGTTATGACCAGCACCGCCGGCCCCGGTCTCTGCCTGATGCTGGAAGCGATGAGCTCCATGTCCCTGACCCGCCTGCCCGCCGTTTTCGTGGACGTTGTCCGCTCCGGCCCCGGCATGGGCGACCTTGCTCCCGCGCAGGAGGACTGGAAGGTCTCCGGCAACGGCGCATACAAGATCCCCATTCTTCTGCCCGGCAACGTGCAGGAGCTCGCGGAGATGGTCTATGAGGCCTTTGACATCGCCGATCAGTACTGGACGCCTGTTCTGGTGCTCGCCGACGGCATGCTCGGTCAGATGATGGAGCCCGTGGACTTTGACAAGATGCCCGAGCGCCGCACGAATCTGCCGGAAAAGACCTGGCGCATGGCCAGCGTCAAGGAAAAGGGCTACCGCACCATGATGCAGCTGACCTACGGCCGTCCTCTGACGGAGTTCACCGACCGCTTTGAGAACGAGACCATGCCCCTTATCAAGAAGAACGAGGTCCGCTACGAAGCCTACGGTCTGGAGGACGCGGATATTGTAGTCACCGCTTACGGCACCGCCGCCCGCATGGCCAAGGCTGCCATCAAGGAGCTGGATACCGGCCTGAAGATCGGCTTCATCCGTCCCAAGACCGCCTGGCCGTTCCCGGAGGAGATCTACAGCCAGATCAACCCCAAGTGCAAGGCTGTTTTCTGCCCCGAGATCAACACCATCGGCCAGATGATCGACGATGTCCGCATCGCCGTGGCCGGTCGTTTCCCGGTGTACCATGTGGGCAACACCAAGGAAGGCCCGCTGAATACCATGAACATCATCAATGCGCTGAACGCATATGTGAAGGGGGAGTAAGAAATGGCGCAGACTGTGTTTAAGAGACCGGAATCCCTGACCGGAGTGGATTATACGTATTGCCCCGGCTGCGGCCACGGCATCATTACCACCGCGGTGGCCAAGGCCATCGACGAGCTGGGCATTCTGGATGACAGCATCCATGTGTCCTCCGTCGGCTGCGGCGGCCTGACGCCCATGTTCTTCAATTCCGATACCATCATCCCCATGCACGGCCGCGCTCCCGCCACTGCCACCGGCATCAAGCGCATCCACCCCGATAAAATCGTATGGACGTATCAGGGCGACGGCGACCTTGCCTCCATCGGCACGGCGGAGATCGTCCACGCCGCCCACCGCGGCGAGCGCATCACCACCATTTTTGTCAACAACACCACCTACGGCATGACCGGCGGCCAGATGGCCCCCACCACGCTGGTAGGCCAGAAAACCACCACCTCTCCCTACGGCCGCGACGAAGCGACCTGCGGCAAGCCCATCCGCATGAGCGAGCTGCTCGCCACCATCGACGGCGCCAAGTATGTTGCCCGCTGCGCCATCGACACCCCCGCCCACATCCGGCAGACGCAGAAGTGCATCAAGCGCGCCTTTGAATGCCAGATGAAGGGTCTGGGCTTTGCGATCGTGGAAGTTCTTTCCACCTGCCCCACCAACTGGGGCATGACGCCGACGGACGCTATGAAGTGGCAGCGGGAGAACATGATCCCCTACTTCCCGCTGGGCGTTATCAAGGACTTTGAGGACTGAGAGGAGAAAACCATGGTAAATGAAAAACTGATCGTGGCCGGCTTCGGCGGCCAGGGTGTTCTCATGATCGGCAAGATGGCGGCCATGTCCGGCATGGAAAACGGCAAGGAAGTCAGCTGGCTGCCGGCCTACGGCTCCGAGATGCGCGGCGGCACCGCCACGTGCAGCGTCAACATCTGCGACGATCCCGTAGACTCTCCCATGATTCTGCGTCCCACGACGCTGATCGTGATGAACCTTCCTTCCCTTTTGAAGTTTGAGAAGAACCTTCTGCCGGGCGGCGTTATGATCCTCAACAGCTCTCTCGTGGAGCAGGAGCCCACCCGCACCGATATCACCGTTTACAAAGTTCCCTTCAACGATCTCGCCACGCAGGCCGGCAACGAGCGCGGCATGAACATGCTGGTGGCCGGCGTCTACGCCGCCATCCGCGGCATCATCACGCTCGACAACCTCTACGATGCCATCGACCACGCTTTCGAGGGCCCCAAGGCCAAGTTCATCCCCGGCAACAAGGCCATGGCCAAGCTCGGCTATGACTACGGCGTGGAGCACTTCTGCCAGAAGTGAGGTAGGCCGATGTATAAGATCCTGGTTCTGAACCCCGGCTCCACCTCCACCAAGGTTGCCTACTACGAGGATTCCAAGAACATCTGCGAGCGGAATCTGGACGTTGACCGCGCAGCGATCGCCGGAATGACGAGCATCTTCGATCAGATGGAACTCCGCAAGGCCACCATCGACGCCTTTCTGCAGGAAACCGGCGTAAAGCCGGAGGATCTGAGCTTCATCGTCTCCCGCGGCGGCGGCGGCGGAAATCTGATGTCCGGTGGGTATATCATCGATGAAGCGCTTGTGGAGCACTGCCACAACTATGAGATCCCCCACGCCTCTTCCCTTGGCCCTGTCATCGCGTATGAGATGGGAAAAAAGCTGGGGATCCCCGCGTTCATCTATGACGGCGAGGGCGTCAACGAGTTCATCCCCGAGGCATGCCTCTCCGGTCTGAAGGAGTTTCCCATCTCTCCGGGCTCGCACACGCTCAACGCCAAAGCGGCGGCGCGCATCGGCGCGGAGAAGCTCGGAGGAAAGCTTTCCGACTTCAATATCGTTGTCTGCCATCTCGGCGGCGGCACGTCCACCTCTGCCCACAGCGGCGGCAAGCTCATCGACTCCACCAGCGACGGCTTCAGCGCCGAGCGCGCCGGAGGCATTCCCTTCCTGGCGCTCACCGGCTTTGTGACCGGGTGCTTCAGCGGCAAGTACACCCAGCGCGATATCATGAAGCTCATCATGGGCGGCGGCGGGCTTGCCAACTATCTTGGCACCAGCGACCTGCGCGAGGTGGAAAAGCGGATCGACGCCGGGGACGAGAAAGCGAAGCTCGCCTTTGACAGCATGGCCTACGTTCAGTCCAAGGATATCGCCGCCATGGCGGCCGTCCTCAGCATGAACGTGGATGCCATCGTTCTCACCGGCGGCATGGCGCACTCCCAGCGGCTCGTGGACGCCATCACCGCCCGCGTGGGCAAGATCGCGCCCATTATCGTGGCCGCCGGTTCCCACGAGATGAACTCTCTGGCGCAGGGCGGCATCCGCCTGATGAACCGCGAGGAAAAATATCACAGATTCGGAAAAGACAGTTCGGAGGATGCTTACGTTGAGTAACGAAAACAGAAAAATCGAAGTTATGCTGGACAACCACCACGCGCACCTGAAGCAGGAGACCGTGGAAAAGCTCTTCGGTGAAGGGTATGTCCTGCCCGTGAAAAAAGATATCGGCGGCGGAGAGTATATCTCCACCGAAACCATCGACGTGGAAGGCCCCAGGGGCGTTCTCAAGGGCATCCGCGTTATGGGCCCCCATCGCCCCTTTGACCAGGTGGAACTGCTTGTCAGCGACACCGTTAAGCTGGGCGTCACCCCGCCGGTGGTCGAATCCGGGCATCTGGAAAATGCCTGCGAGCTCAAGCTCATCGGGCCTGCCGGTTCCGTCACGCTCAACTGCGGCATCGTGGCTGCCCGCCATGTGCACATCTGCACCAAGCTCCTCGCGGAGCTCGGGCTGAAGAACAAGCAGATGGTCTCCGTCACTTCCAGGGGCATCCGCTCCGTCACGTTCCACAATGTTATCGTTCGCGAGAACGCCGTCAGCGATGTGAACGTCATCCATATGGATTTCGAGGAAGGCAACGCCGCCGGTCTCAAAAACCACGACATTCTGGATCTGGAGTACTAATCATGGAATTCCGCGCTCATCACATCTGCCTTACGGTGGCAGATCCGGAAAGCTCCAGAGCCTTCTATGAGAAGGCTCTGGGCTTTACGGAAACATCCGTGGTGTACCACACGCCGGAGATCGTTTCCCATTTCCTCACATCACAGGACGGGACATTTCATCTCCAGCTGCTGCATTCCCCGCATTGCAAGGCGGAGCACTGCGCTTACGGACATCTCGGCATGACCGTGGCGGACATCTATGAAAGCTTCGCCTACCATGAAAAAATGGGCGTCGTCAGCAAGCCCATCATCACCCAGCCGCACCAGTACGGCTATTTTATTCAGGATCCCGACGGCTACGAGACGGAGCTTTGTCAGCTCCGCACCGAAAACAATTAAGGAGGAAAATGTCAATGAAGATCACGAAAGTTGAAATTTTCAAGGCTATGGTAGACTCCCCCACCCCCGGCTGGTTCCCCATCTGCGTGCGCGTCAGCACCGATGAGGGCATCTACGGCTGGGGCGAGTCCGGCATCCCCGTAATGTCCGGCCGCGACGCCACCATGACCTACATCCGTGAAATGGCTCCTTTCATTCTGGGTATGGATCCGCTGGATCACGAGGTCATCTGGCAGAAGCTCTACCACGGCTGCTACTGGGGCTACGGCGGAGGCCCGATCGCCTTTGCCGCCATCAGTGCCATTGACATCGCTCTCTGGGATATCAAGGGCAAAGTCGCCAACATGCCGGTCTACAAGCTGCTGGGCGGCAAGGTCAACAAGAAAATCAAGGCCTACGCCAGCCAGATCCAGCTCGGCTGGGGTCCGGTGGATCACCCCTGCGTGACCCCCGAGGAGTACGCCCGCGAAGCCAAGCGCGCCGTGGCCGACGGCTTCACCGCCATCAAGGTCGACCCCCTATGGACCGACGACAAGGGCCTCTGCACCAGCCCCCAGCGCATCTACCGCAGCGACGTTTCCGACTGGGAATGGAAGAAGCTCGACACCAAGTATCAGATCAAGACCGTTTCCGAGCGTGTCGGCGCCATCCGTGACGCCGTGGGCGACAACATCGGCATCGTCATCGAGCTGCACGGCATGTGCGATGTAAACACCTCCATCCAGATCGGCCGCGAACTGGATCAGTACGACTGTCTCTACTACGAAGAGCCCGGCCAGAGCATGGATTACCGCTATGTGAAGGAACTCCATGATAACGTCAAAACCTGCACCGCCACCGGCGAGCGCATCGGCTCTCTCTGGGGCTTCAAGCCGTTCATTGAAAACCGCGCCATCGACGTGGCGCAGCCCGACCTCGGCGTCGTCGGCGGCATCACCGAGATGAAGAAGGTCTGCGATTTTGCCAACGCCTACGACGTGGGCGTCCAGATGCACTGCATGGCCGGCCCCATCGCCTGCGCCGCCACCATTCAGGTGGAAGCTGCCATCCCCAACTTTGTCTATCACGAGTGCCTCCAGTGGAACACCCTGCCGGTGTTCACCGGCATTGGCAAGTATGACGACATGCTGCTGCCCACCAACGGCTCCTTTGATATCCCGGATCGTCCGGGCATCGGCCAGGAGCTCAGCGAGGAAGCCATCGCCAAATCCGAAATCATTGTTGTAAAGTAAGACCGCATCGATCAGCCAGGCTGCTGCGGCAGTCCGGCTGATTGAAAAAAGGAGACAAGCGCTATATGAGGATCCATACGGTAACCGGCACGGTAGACTCCGCCGATCTCGGCTATACCCTGATGCACGAGCACGCCGTCACCTGCTGCGACTGGTCCATGCGCATGGGGCTGCGGAGCCAGTTCTGCGAGGACGGCCGTCTGCTGGAGATGGCGGTCACACAGCTCAAGCGCGCCAGGGCCGCCGGCATCGACACCATTGTGGACGGCACGCCCATCAATCTGGGACGGGATATCCGCCTCATCCGCGAGGCTGCGCTGCAAAGCGGCATGAACATCATCGTCTCCAGCGGTTTCTATCACCAGCAGGATCCCTGGCTGGAATGGAAGCCCTACGAAGAGATTCTGGGCTATCTCGACTATGAGTGCGCCCACGGTCTCGAGGAGACGGACGTTCTGCCCGGCATTATGAAATGCGCCGTAGACTACCGGGGCATCACAGACTATATTGTGAAAATGCTGGGCGTCACGGCGGACTGCGCCGTAAAGCACCGCATCCCCATCTTCTGCCACACCATCCCGGAGCTGAAGCACGGCGGTGCCATGCTGGACATCATGGCGGATCACGGCGTGCCCATGCGCGCGGTGATCGCCGGTCACAGCGGCGATGTGGACGATATCGACTATCTGGAATCGCTGCTGGCACGGGGATGCTATCTCGGCATGGATCGCTTCGGTACGGTGACGAAGACGCCGGGGACGACGCTCGAAAACCGCTGCAAGACCATTCTCCGTCTCTGCCGGGACGGTTTTGCCGGTCAGCTTCTGGTCTCCCACGATTACGCGCCCTACACCGGCTTTCTGCCGGACTGGAAAACCGCCAGCAGCGAGGAAGCCCTGAACTCGCCGGTGAGCTTCACGTATTTTGAAACAGCTGCCGTGCCGCTCCTCCGGGAGATGGGTCTCACGGCGGAGCAGGAAAAGAAACTCAAGGCGGACAATCCCCGGAGTTTCTTTGAAAATGCATTTGAAGAAGGTGTGTAAGTATGAAAATCGTACATTTCCATAACCCCGGCTCCCCCGATATCGCAGAATATAAGGGGATGTTTGCCGAAAACGGCATCGAGTTTGTCCAGTACATCGGAAGCCGCAGTCCGGAAGAAATGATCGCGGCATGCGAAGGCGCGGACGCCATTGTTACATGCATCCTCCCTTTCACCAGAGAAATTATTGAAAAGCTGCCGGACAGCGTGAAGTGCATCGTCCGCAGCGCCATGGGCTACGAGATCATCGACGTGGACGCCTGTTCGGAGCGCGGCATTCTGGTGTGCAACATCCCCGACTACGCCATGGAAGAGGTTGCCATGCATCAGATCGCGCTCATCATGGCGCTCTGCCGCAAGCTGCGTCACTATGACCACGCCATCCGTCGCGGTGAGTGGCAGAAGCCCGGCTATCTGTCCGGCTATGAGTGCCGCCGCATCTCCTCTCTGACCATCGGCCTGCTGGGCTTCGGCCGTATTGCCAAGCGCGTGGCCAAGGCCATGCTCGCCATGGGCGCCGCCGTCTGCACCTACGACCCGTTCCTCAGCAAAGAGACGGTGGAGTCTTACGGCGTGCAGTACTGCGCCACCAAGGAGGAAGTTCTTGAGCACAGCGACGTGATCTCCCCCAACATCCCGCTGATGGAGTCCTCTTTCCACATCATTGACGCGGACGCCATTGCCAAAATGAAGCAGGACGTGATCATCGTCAACACCGGCCGCGGCGGTCTTGTGGACACTGAGGCTCTGGTGGCCGGGCTCGAAAGCGGCAAGATCAAGGCCGCGGGTCTGGACGTTTTCGAAAACGAGCCCTTCCACGACACCGAGCACCCACTGATGAAGATGGAAAACGTCATCCTGACGCCTCACGTGGCCTACCAGTCCACAGAATCTTCCCGCGAGCTTGAATACAAATCCGCCCTCTATGCGATGCAGGGCGCGATGGGGCAGATCCCTGTCAGCGCCGTGAACCGCAAGTGCCGCGAAAACTGAAATGACCGGAGGACAGCACATGAAAAAATATGACGGCTACGCACTGGTAACCGGCGGCGCCCGCGGTATGGGCGCTGCCATCTGCCGCAGCCTTGCCGCAGACGGCTACGATATCGTCTGCAACTATGTTTCCGATTCCTCTCTCGCAAAGGTAGAGGCCCTGGCCGCGGAGATCGCGGAAAAGTACGGCCGCAAGGTCATTGCCGCGCAGGGCGACGTTTCCCGCTACGAGGACTGCTGCCGCGTGGTAAAAACGGCCGTGGACGCGCTGGGCGAAAAGCTGGCTGTGCTCGTGAACAACGCCGGTGTTACCATCCGGGCGGAACTGGTGGATCAGTCCCCGGAGGACATGGCGCACGTCATCAACACCAACCTGATGGCGGGGCTCTATATGTGCCAGCTCGCGCTGCCCTATATGTACCGGCAGAACACCGGCTGCATCGTCAATATCAGCTCCGTGGGCGGCATGACGGGCTTCCCCCGGCAGACCACCTACTGCGCGGCCAAGTGGGGCATGAACGGTCTCACGAAGGCGCTCGCCAAGGAGGCCGGCCCCCACGGCATCCGCGTCAATGCCGTGGCTCCGGGCTTTATCGTCACAGACATGACCCTTGCGAACAAGCCGGCGTTTGAAAGCTACCGCGCGGCGTCCCCCATCGGGATGCTGGGCGAACCGGAGTATATCGCCGAGGCGGTCTCCTATGTTGTGTCCGCCGAATTTTTGACAGGACAAGTTATCTCTCCGAACGGAGGTCTGGTCATCTGAGCCAGCTCCTTTGACGCCGCTCCTCTTTGCGAACAGGGAGTGTTTTGAGAGAGACAGCCCGGCTGCCTTGGGCAGCCGGGCTGTTTTTTACTTCGTTTGGGAAAAACGTTTTTTGTAAAGAATCAAAGAAAGGGAAAGCGCGGTGGCGATCGCGGCTCCGGCTACCTCGTGACCCCGCGGCAGCCAGACGAACATAAAGAGCGGATCCAGGATCATATTCAAAACTGCGCCCATGGTGATGCCGCAGCTGGAAATTTTCGGCCGCCCTGTAGCGCGGATCAGATGCGCCAGCGTGGACGAGAGTATGGTAGGGATGCCGCCGAGAATCACCGTAATCCATGTATAGGTCATGGCATAGCCGATGCTATCCGCGTCGCCGCCGATCCGCAGCAGAAGCGGCCGGGCCGCGGCGATCAGGATCAGGCTGTACCCGGCGGCGGCGCACAGCGCGCCGGTTACCGTGCGGAAAAACGCCTTTTGCGCCCGGTCGGTGCGCTGCGCTCCCAGGGCTCTCGCCAACACGCTCGCGCCGCCGATGCCGAACAGGTTGCCGAAGGCCGTCATCATGTTGTACACCGGAAGGCACAGCGAGATCGCCGCCACGGCGGCCGCGTTTCCGGTCAGGCCGACGAACCGCGTATCGGCCAAATTGTAGACCACCGTGATGAGCTGGCTAATGATCGTTGGCACCGCCATCACCGCAATTGCTTTGGGGATCGGATATTGCGAAAAAATGATTTGTTCTTTGGTTAAAGATTGCTCTTTTGTATCCATCGTATCGGCTCTCTGGCCGCAGACAAACGACCGTTTATAACCGACATTATAATACGCGCTTCGCAGCGTCTGTCAACGGAACCGGGGAGCGATTCGCAGAAACCGCCCACAGACAAAGCCCCCCTCACCGTACTCATGGCGGCGAGGAGGGCGATCCTTGAAAATGCTTTATTTCAGTCAAGGATTCTTCCGTCCGTGGAAATGGTCACGACCTGCCACGGAATGAATTTCCCGCTGTTCCGGAGGGCGGTCTTCGCCGCGTGCTCCAGCCCGCCGCAGCAGGGCACCTCCATGCGGACGACGGTCACGCTCTTTATATCGTTATCGCGGATGATCTCGGTGAGTTTTTCGGAATAATCCACGCTGTCGAGCTTCGGGCAGCCCACGAGAGTGATGTGCCCCCGGATAAACCGCTCGTGGAACGCGGCATAGGCATATGCCGTGCAGTCGGCGGCGATGAGCAGCTTTGCCCCCGCGAAGAACGGCGCGCGTACCGGGACGAGCTTGATCTGCACCGGCCATTGGGACAGCCAGCTCTGCGCCGCGGCCGGTACGGCCTCAGCGCCGGACGGCTCTGCGCGCCGGAGCGTTCTCATCCTCGTGCCGGGACAGCCGCCGGGGAGACTCATTCCCTGCCGCTGCATTTTCTTCTGCTTATTGGCAAGTACCGCCTGTTCGTCGTAGGCGGCAGCCTCGCGTTCCACGAAGGAGATTGCCTCGGCGGGACAGGCGGGCAGGCAGTCGCCCAGACCGTCGCAGTAATCGTCGCGCATAAGCTGTGCTTTGCCGTTTACCATAGAGATGGCTCCCTCGTGACAGGCAGCAGCACATGCGCCGCAGCCGTTGCATTTATCCTGATCGATTTCAATAATCCGTCTTTTCATATCCATACCCTCCTTGTGTTTTACGCTTGGATTGTAGTATAATGCTTTCAACAAGTCGGTTGAATTTTCAACGAAAAAGGTTTTTTATGAAAGAATTTTTGCCAATCATCCGGTCGTCTACGCTCTTTTCTGGCATTTCCGAAGAAGAGCTCACGGCCATGCTCACCTGTCTTGAAACGAAAACCGAGAGCTTCCCGAAGGATACGTTTCTGCTGCGCGCTGGGGATACGGCAGAATCCATCGGTCTTGTGCTTTCGGGCAGCGTTCTGATTGTGCAGGAGGACATCTGGGGCAACCGCAACATTCTCTCCAAGGCCGGCGCGGGGCAGACCTTTGCCGCCGCCTATGCCTGCGCCCCCGGCTCGGTGCTGCATGTAAGCGCTGTCGCCGAAACGCCCGTCACGGCGATGTTTTTGAATGTAAAGCGCGTGCTGAACGTGTGTCCGTCTGCCTGCGAGCATCACAGCCGGATCATCCGGAACCTTCTCGGCGAGCTTGCCGAGAAGAATCTCCGTTTCGGTGAAAAGCTCACGCACATGGGCCAGCGCACGACGCGCGCGAAGCTCATGTCCTACTTCTCCGCCGAAGCGCAGCGCCTCGGGACATACGAATTTGACATTCCCTTTTCCCGGCAGCAGCTCGCGGATTATCTCGCGGTGGAGCGCAGCGGGCTGTCGCAGGAGCTGGGAAAAATGCGCGGCGAGGGGCTTTTGGATTTTCACAAGAGCCATTTTATTTTGAAGGTTTAAATGACAAAGAGGGACTGCCGCGGGGCAGTCCCTCTTATAATATTTACGCATAGCAAAGGCATTTGTCCGGGCGAAGGCCGAAGGTGACGGTCGAGCCTTGGGCGATCGCCGCTTCTTCCGGCACTCTCACGCGCAGGAAGGGCGCATCCGCGCTGTCTGCGGGGCGCAAAAGCACGACCGAGCCGTTCAGATCGCGGATCACGCGGTCAACGTGCGCTGTATAATTCCCCTCGCCGAGCGTCACCGCGCCGTCCGGAATGACGACCGTGGCCGTCTCTGCTTCCGCTTTGAGTGGCAGCACGATATCCCAGCCGTCGAGCTTCACGCCGCCGCTGCACGCCGCAGCGGGCAGGAAGTTGGTGTTGCCCGTGAGGCGCGCTGCGCCAACGGTGGCGGGGCGGCGCAAAAGCGTATCCATATCCGTGATCTCGCCGGAGACGCCGTTTTCCATGACGCAGACCGTCTGGCAGTTGCGGCGGCACTCGCCGAGATCGTGGCTGACCCACAAAACGGGGCCGCCGAAGTCTGAAAACAGATCGGATAGCTCCAACTCCAGATTCCATTTCAAAAAACCGTCCAGCGCCGAGAACGGCTCATCGAGCAATATGGCGCGCGACTCCGAGGCGAGAATGCGCGCGAGCGCCGTGCGCTGCTGCTGACCGCCGGAGAGCTGGGCGGGGTACTTTTTTCCAGTCCTTCCAGCCGGAAACGGCGAAGCTCCTCCTCTGCGCGGCGACGCTTTTCGGCGCGGCTGCCGGAACGGATACCGCATTGGATGTTCTGCAGCACCGTCATGTTCGGGAAGAGAGCATACTGCTGGAAGAGATATCCTACGCGCCGCTTCTGCGGCGTGAGGTTAATATGCTTCTCACTATCAAAAAGCGTTTCGCCGTCAAGGATGATATGTCCCTTGTCGGGCGTCATGATCCCGGCGATGCACTTGAGCGTCACGCTCTTGCCGCAGCCGGAAGCGACGCTCGCTGTGCTTGAGCGCGAAATTCGCGCCATCCCCGTCGCCATGTGGGTGGAGGGACTCAAGAGCACGCCGCGCGCCATGCTCTCGCGCGCCGTGGCCGGAACGAGGGGAAATACGCTCATTCTCAATGTTCCCGGCTCGGAAAAGGCAGCGCGGGAGAATCTCGGCGCTGTCGTCGGGACGCTTGAACACGCCATGTGCATGATCGCCGCCGAGGGGCATGGCTGAGTCTTTCTCTTGAAAAGGGGCCGGGACGGTTATATACTTTTATAGATAATTGCAGATAATTGCCGCGCTGGAGGATAAAGAAATGGAAAAGGAATCGCTGCGCCACCCCTTCCCTGCGGTGTACGCAACGGATTCGCGGATACTGATCCTCGGCTCGTTCCCCTCGGTAAAGTCCCGCGAGCAGAGGTTCTTTTACGGGCATCCGCAAAACCGCTTCTGGCGGGTATTGGCGGCGCTGCTCGGCACGGACGTGCCGCAGTCGGTGGAGGAAAAGCGCGCTTTTCTCCTTGCGCACCGCATCGCGCTCTGGGACGTGATCGCCTCATGTGAGATCGCGGGTTCCTCCGACGCTTCCATCCGGAACGCCGTGCCGAACGACCTTTCTCCCATCCTGGAAACGGCGTCCATCCGGCAGATCTTCACGAACGGCGGAACAGCCCACCGGCTGTACCGGAAGTATATCTGCCCGCTCACCGGGCGGGAGGATATTGCTCTTCCCTCCACGAGTCCCGCGAACGCCGCGCGCTCGCTTGACGCGCTCGTCGATGCGTGGCAGATTGTGCGCGAGGCGCTGGAAGCCGAATAAAGACAGGAACAGAGCCTGCCGCTCCCTTTGGGAGATGCAGGCTCTGTCTTATTGTTTTGGGGGTGTCCGCATTACCGGCGGACGGGATTATCGCCCGACGTTCCGTCTGGCCCGCCGACGAGGTTGCCGTTCGTGTCCACATGGTAGTAGCAACGCTGGCCGTCCTCCGTGTACCAGAAATAGACGTTGCCGCTTGGGCGTCCTTCGCTGCCGTCGGCATAGTGGAATACATAGGCAACGATCCGGTTCTGCTCATCGTAGCGCAGCTCGTGGTAGTAGCCGGGGCCGAAAATATCCGTCGGATCGTACTCCACGTTGATGCGCGTGAGATCGCCGCGGTCATTATAGATGTATGTTGTGAGCGTTGTGTATTCCTCATTGCTCCCGCTGAGGTCGGAACGTTGCAGCGTGGAGGCGATCTTCCCGTCCTCGCGGTAGGAGACCGTCTCGGTATTGAAGCTGGTGGTTCCCAGATTGGCCCATGTCCAAACCCGTTCCCAATACACCAGCCGTCCCTGTGCATCGTAGCGTGCCGTGCTCGTCATGCCGTCGGAAATGCCGCCGCCTATTGAATTGGTCACAGTGGTAGTCCCGTCAGCGTTATGAGTATAACCTGCCGCTTCGAGCGGCACGCCGAAGCGCTC